>JAUWBX010000086.1 GCA_030609625.1 Phycisphaerae bacterium | reverse complement strand
AAATGTCAATTGTGCGCCGGAAACCTGGACAGTACGGGACGGGATGATTGTCTGCACGGGAATTCCAACCGGGGTGATGCGAACCGAGAAACAATATGAAAACTATATATTGGAATTAGAGTGGCGCCACATGAAAAAAGGCGGCAACGCCGGCTTATTCATCCACTCTGATGATTTACCTGCACCGGGAAAGCCGTTCACTCGTGCCATCGAGGTGCAGATATTAGATGGCCGCAATAGTGAAAACCATACCAGTCATGGTGATATGTTTGCCATTCAAGGCGCCACCATGACACCGGATAAACCCCATCCAGGTGGCGGGATGCGCTCTTTGCCTAACGAGCGGCGATGCAATCCCGCCGGCCAGTGGAACCACTATCGCGTCGAAAGCCGAAATGGAAACGCTACTCTGGCGGTCAACGGCAAGGTAGTTACCCGCGGTTTCCACTTCAATCCGCGTAAAGGATACATCTGCCTCGAATCCGAAGGCAGCGAGGTCCATTTCCGCAACATTCGTATTTGCGAGTTGCCCGGCTCTAATCCGCCTGCCGACGTGGTCGCACAGAAGGACAGGGGCTTTCGTTCGCTATACAATGGCCTTGACCTTCGCGGCTTCAAACAGGTCTCCGGCAACAAGGGACATTGGACAGCTAAGGATTGGATTCTGGATTACGACGGCAAGGCGACCGGAAATGACAGGAACTTGTGGACAGAAGAGGAATTTGGAAACCTCGTTCTTATCGTTGACTGGCGCCTGCCGGACAAACCTAAAATTGAAAATGTACCTGTGATTTTGCCGGACGGCTCAGAGGCCACCGATGCAGACGGTAAACAATTAACTGTCGCAGTTATGGACGCCGGCGACAGCGGCATTTATCTTCGTGGCGTCTCGAAGAGCCAGATTAATATCTGGAACTGGCCGGTCGGCTCAGGTGAAATCTGGGGATACCGCAAGGACAATAATATGCCGCCGGATGTGCGAAGGGCTGCAACCCCTATCCTCAATGCTGATAATCCGGTCGGCCAATGGAACCGCTTCGAGATTACCGTTATCGATGACAAGGTTACAATCGAAGTAAATGGAAAAACAGTAATTCGCGAGGCTCGCCTGCCCGGATTACCCGAACGCGGCCGAATCGCACTGCAGCATCATGGCGACCATATCCAGTTTGCCAATATTTACATAAAGGAGCTCGACTGACTTATACAGGTCAGGTTGCTGTTGCGATTTGGCAGGAAGGAGAACGATATGGCTGAAAATAAGGTTCCATCCGAAAAGAACCACTCTAAGTTACCGGTGGATTGTTCACGGCGTGATTTTATCAAGCGCAGCGGCTATGCTCTGGCCGGAACAATGTTGGCTTCGCAGGCCGTGTTAGCTGTCAACACCGCTCCTAAAAAAGTTCGCATAGGCGTTGTCGGAGGAGGTTTTGGGACCGCCTTTCAGTGGCACGAGCATCCGGACTGTGTCGTTCAAGCCGTAAGCGACCTGCGCGAGGACCGGCGTAAGCGATTGATGAAGGTGTATAATTGCCAGAAGGCCTACAACTCACTTGAGGAGCTGGTGCTCGCTAAAGATATCGACGCCGTAGCGATATTCACCGATGGCCCGCTTCACGTTCAGCATACTGTTGAGGCGATGAAAAACGGCAAGCACGTGATATCAGCCGTCCCCGCCGCCTGGGCCACAATTGAGCAGGCCGAGCTGCTGCTGGATACCGTCAAAAAATACGGCCTGACTTATATGATGGCTGAGACCGGCCACTATCAGCAGTCCACGATTTCCGCCCGCAAGTTTTACCGGCAGGGCAAGTTCGGTTCTCTGTACTACTGCGAGGCTGAGTACCAGCATCCCGGCCTGGAATCGCTCTACTTCTGGAACGGCAAGCGAACCTGGCGATACGGCGTGGCGCCGATGCACTATCCGACGCACTGCACTTCCCAACTTATCGGTGTTACCGGCGAAAGGTTAGCGGAAGTTGTATGTCACGGCTGGGGTGATGATAGTCCCATCCTCAAAGACAACGTGTACGGTAATCCGTTCTGGAACGCCTCGGCGATGTTCAGGACCAACCGCGGCAATGCCTTCCGCATCAATATCTGGTGGAAGGGCGCCCACCGCGGCTGTGAGCGGGCGCAGTGGATAGGCGACAAGATGAGTTTTTATACGGCGCATCCCAACGGCACGGGCCCGGTCATCATACGTTCCGGTAAGCAGATGGAAAGGGACGACGCCGGGTTTGTTCGAGAGGCACCGAACTTCGAGCAATATAAACAGCCGCAATGGTGGAATACGGATATGCTGCCCGAACCGTTACGGCATAACAGCGGCCACGAAGGCTCACACACCTTCCTCACGCACGAATTTGTTGATGCCCTGGTTCACAGCCGCCGACCGGCGATAGATGTGTATGAATCCTTAGCGTACACGGTGCCGGGTATTATTGCGCACCAGTCAGCGCTGCGAAAAGGTGAACAGATTATGATTCCTCAGTATGACCAACCAACATGAGTCGAAATGAATGATAAACAAACCGTTACATTAAATTAAGATGGAGAGCTAATTATGAACAAGAGTATTTTACTGACAGTTTTCTTAATTGTATTTTTAACATTACCGTTTGAGGCTAAAGCCCAAGAGAAGGTCTTTCGCCTTGGTATGATCGGCCTTGACACATCCCATGTTACCGCCTTTACTAAGCTCATCAACAACCCCGCAAAGAACTATGGCTGCAAAGTTGTCGTTGGCTATGCCGGTGGTTCACCGGATATTCCCTCTTCCGCCAATCGAGTTGAAAATTTCACAAACCAACTGCGTGACAAATTCGGTGTGGAAATTGTTGACACTATCGAAGAGCTTTGTCAAAAGGTTGACGGGGTTCTGCTTGAGAGTGTCGATGGTCGGCCTCACTTAGAGCAGGTAAGGCCTGTGATTGCAGCAAAGAAACCCGTCTTTATCGACAAGCCTATGGCCGGCAATCTGGCAGATGTGATTGAGATATTTCGACTCGCTAAGGAAAACAATGTGCCGTGCTGGTCGAGCTCTTCTTTGCGGTTTGGTCCCGGAATTATCGGCATGAGAGACAATGACGAGGTTGGCCGAGTGCTCGGCTGCGACGCCTTCAGTCCGTGCAGTCTCGAAGAACATCACCCCGACCTCTACTGGTACGGCGTCCACGGTGTCGAGATTCTCTTTACCATTATGGGCACCGGTTGTGAGACGGTCAGCCGTGCACAGACCAAAGGCTACGAGTTTGTTGTGGGCATCTGGAAAGGCGGGCGAATCGGCACTTACAGAGGTCTGCGGACGGGCAAGAGCAGCTACGGCGCGATGGTTTTTGGCACAAAGGGCATAGCCCCAAGCGGCGGATACGGCGGCTATGAGCCTTTAGTGGACGAAATCATCAAATTCTTCAAGACCGGCAACGCACCTGTGCCGCCGGAAGAGACTATCGAAATCTTCGCTTTCATGTCCGCCGCCGATGAATCAAAAGCAAGAGGTGGAGCTGCCGTTTCTCTAACAGAGCTAATCGAAAAGGCAAAAAAGCAAAACGAGCTTCGCCGTTCGCGGAAAGACCTGTTGCAGCGGTAGTTTTGAGTTGGTGGCACGGCCATCTTGGCCGTGCTTTCACTCCACAGGACGCCTTACGGCGGGGCTGGAAGCTCGTGCTACGTGACAGGGGGTGAAGGCGGAAGAAGCAAGGAATTTTATGCGCGAAAAGAAAGGACCTTGAACGATGAGCACTTGCCAAAAAGCAGTCCTGTTGTTCTTTGTGTTGTTGTTATGCTGTTGCTGTGAGGGGACATCGGCCAACCTCGTGGCTAACGGTGGGTTTGAAGAGACCAGGCAAGGCCGAGCATCAGGCTGGATGGGATTGTGGACGAGAGAACCCGGCTGCGGAGAAGTTAATTTGGACAAGGAAGTTTCCCACAGTGGAAATTATTCCGCCCGTATCGAGCACCGGGGTGCGGATGATTGGAGTTTCAGTTCTGAGAAGCGCCTTGACGTCAAGCCCGGCGACCTTTTCACACTTCAAGGATGGGTGAAGATCAGGGGAACGGGCAGCACCACTATTGGCGTGATAACTTACGTGGCACGGGCTTCCAGCCCGTGGAAACACGGCCAAGATGGCCGTGCCACAGGCAAGGCCATTGAGTGGACTTTCGGCGGACGCACTGCGGCAGGCCCTCGTGAATGGCATCTCCTCCGTTCCAGGTTTGTGATTCCTCGGAACGTTGTTACAATCCACCCCCGCCTAATCGGATATCGGCCCGCTACGGTCTGGCTGGATGATTTCTCGTTGGTGAAAGAGGGAAACGTAATGGAAATGCGTCCCAAAGATATGCCGGAGAGGCTCTCTATCAGCAACGCTGCGCTCTCGCTCACGCTTAATACCGCCGATGCAACTTTCTCGGTAACCGACAAGCGCACAGGGCGGAGCTGGCGACAACGGTCCTTAGCTGAAGGTGCTATACTCCGCAGCGCAAAAGTCGGGGACGGTATCGAGATGACTTTGCTTGACGCGCCGTCCGGAATGGATGTCCAAACAGTTCTTCGACTGGAGCCGGACTGTCCTGAGCTTACCGTCACGCTTTGGAGCCGGGGCGACCTCGGACAGCCTCTTCGGTTTCCGCATCCGTTCGTAACGGAACCCGGCACATATCTTGTTGTGCCAATGAATGAAGGGATTTCCTACCCCGTCGAAGATAAGACAATTAACACAAGGCGGCTTATCGCCTACGGCGGACACGGTATATGTATGCCCTTCTGGGGCGTAACAGATGGGCGACAAGGTCACATGGCCATCATTGAAACACCGGACGACGCCTCTATTCAAATAAAGCGACTTGACGGAAAGCTCTGCGTTGCGCCGGAATGGGACTCGCAAAAAGGACGCTTCGGTTATACCCGTCGGCTGCGCTATGTTTTCTTCGATAAAGGCGGGCACGTCGCCATTTGCAAACGGTATCGCTCTTACGCTCAAAAGGCAGGCTTACTCAAGACACTACAGCAGAAGCGAAAAGAAAATCCGAACGTGGATTTGCTGCTCGGGGCGGTGAACGTCTGGTGCTGGGAAAAGAATGCTCTTGCCTTTGTTCGCGAGATGAAATCTCTCGGCATCGAGCGAATCCTGTGGAGCCATCGTGAACAGCCGGATGTTATCAAATCAATGAACGAAATGGGCGGCGTCCTGACGAGTCGTTACGATATTTACCAGGACCTGATGGACACGCAGGTCGTCAAAGGCAAACTCCGTGGTCTGCATCCCGACTGGACCCAGGCCGGCTGGCCGAAGGACATTATGCTCGACAGGAACGGCGACTGGCGCAAGGGATGGCGAGTGAAGGGAAAGGACGGCCAGATGTATCCGTGCGGCGTGCTGTGCGACAGGCAGGCCCCGAAGCACGCCCGGCAGCGCGTCCCTGCCGAATTGAAAACCCATCCTTACCGCTGTCGTTTCATCGACACAACGACGGCTTCGTCCTGGCGTGAATGCTATCATCCCGACCATCCGATGACCCGCAGCGACAGCCGGCACTGGAAGATGGAACTGCTGCGTTTTATGTCCGAAGATATGAAACTCGTAACGGGCAGCGAGACAGGACACGATGCGGCTGTGCCGTATGTTCACTACTTCGAGGGCATGTTAAGTCTCGGCCCGTATCGAGTTCCCGAAGCAGGCCGAAATATGAGGAAAATCTGGGACGAAGTCCCCGAGCGCGTGGCCAAGTTTCAGGTAGGGCATAAATACCGGCTGCCGCTCTGGGAGCTTGTCTATCACGACTGCGTCGTGGCACAGTGGTACTGGGGTGACTACAATAATAAACTGCCTGCGTTATGGGACAAGCGGGACCTTTTCAATATTCTATACGGCACGCCGCCGATGTTTATGTTCACCCGCCAGGTATTCAACCAAAACAAGGAACGCTTTGCTCAAAGCTATAAGAATGTATGTCCCGTCGCTCGCGCGGTCGGCTACGCTGAGATGACCGACCATCGCTTCCTTACACCGGACAGGAACGTTCAGCAAGCGAGCTTTGCCAACGGCACCACTATAACCGTCAACTTCGGCGACAAATCCTATCGCTTACCCAACGGCGAAAAGCTCAAGCCAATGGGCCACCATCTAATAGTAGAAAAATGATATTCGCAGGGCCCCCGCAAGGCGGGAACCCAGCGAGCTTCACATCGAAGCCGGTCAGTTGTCGTATTTAAGGTCGCCTCCTTTTATGTGTCGGAGTTCTTTGAATCACCGCGGCCGCTCGAAATCAGGTACCTGAGCAACGGTCTTCTCGTAAATGTTTTTAAGGCGTTTGACAACGTCTGGGTGCTGGCTGCTTATGTCATGCTGCTCAGCAGGGTCGGTTTCGAGGTCGAACAGCATTATATTCTTTGGCCCATCACCACCGATTACGCCAGGATAGGCGCTGGGCCGCGCCTGTTCGTAGGGAGCGATAATAGTTACGCCGTCCGGCCCTCGCGGGTCCACCCAGTCTTCGCCGCGTTTTGGCAGCCCGCCCGGTGAGCGGACGTGAAGTTTCCATTTGCCGCTGCGAACAGTCATCAGGTTCGTCCCTTGCATCCCGAAAAGTGCATCATGGGGACTCTTGGCTCCGGCCCGAGTCAGTAGCGGCCAGATGTCTTTGCCGTCAACAACGCGGTCTCTCGGCACATCGACGCCCGCCGCTTTGAGGATAGTGGGAAAGACGTCGATAGAACCAGCCGGCGAGTTGTTGACAAGCCCGGCAGGAATCTTCCCCGGCCAACGGGCAATCAAAGGCACACGAAGACCACCATCCCATGTATTACCCTTCATACCGCGAAGCCCGCCCGTGCTGCCGCCGTACCAAGGGCCGTTGTCTGAGGTAAAAAGCACAAACGTGTTGTCATCAAGTCCTAATTGTTTGAGCTTTTCAAGGATTTGCCCAACCGACCAATCCAGCTCACGAATAACATCAGCATAAAGGTCGTCGGGCGTATCCGGTGTATAGAAATCCTCCGAAGCTGCAAGCGGTTTATGCGGCATGGCGTGGGGCAGGTAGAGGAAAAAAGGACGATTGCGCCTGAAGTTGCGCTCGATGAAATCAAGCGCACGCTGTGTGTAACGTTTGGTCAGCGTTGCCTGTACGACAGGATACTCAACGACTTTTTCGTTTTCGACGAGCTGCACCGGACGCATATCGTTCGAGTACAGGATTCCGTAGTACTCATCGAAGCCCTGTCGGCGGGGCAGGTATTGGAACGTATGGCCCAGGTGCCACTTGCCGATGCAGATACTGGCATAGCCGGCCTGCTTGAGTGCTTCGGCAATGGTAATCTCAGAGTCGCGCAGCCCGACATCGTTAATGCCGGCGTCGGG
>JAUWBX010000436.1 GCA_030609625.1 Phycisphaerae bacterium | reverse complement strand
GTTAAATTTCGATGGGCGCCGCATGACGGGCTGCCAGAACATCTACTCGAGCTACCTTCACGGCACCAGAGGCATGGCAATCGCTTCCAAGAACGGCGATTGTGGGAGGCCCTCCAGCCTTTTCAAGGGCCAGACTCCCGTGCGCTCAGACTTGATCTGGCAATCCAAAATCAACCGAGAAGAGGCAAACCCCTATCAGAACGAATGGAACGACCTGATTGACGCCATTCGTCGGGATAAACCTTACAACGAAGTCAAACGCGGCGCCGAAGCCAGTCTGGTGAACACTATGGGCCGTATGGCTGCTCATACAGGCCAGATAATCACCTACGACCAGGCACTCAATTGCAAGCATGAGATGGCGCCCGGCGTCGGCAAGCTGACGATGAATTCTCCCGCGCCTCTGCGGTCCGACTCCGACGGTAAATATCCCGTCCCGCAGCCGGGAATCGTCAAGGACCGGGAATACTAAGATTTTAATGGTTATCTGAAAAGTGCCTAAAATGCCTAAAGTTTAGAGTGCCTAAAGTTAAAAAACTGATAACTTTAGCTCACTTTAGGCACTTTAGTTCACTTTAGGCACTTTACAATTTCATTGAAAAAAGGAGGTATTATGGCACATTCAAATGAATCAGGCAAAGGCGCCGGCACAACGCGGCGTGATTTCTTGAAAGCTTCAACCGTGGCGGCTTCGGCGGCCGTTTCTGGCGCGCTGGGCATCAGTCGCAGCGTGTTTGCCGCCGGCAGCGATATCATCCGTGTGGGAATGATAGGCTGCGGCGGACGCAACGCCGGCGCTGCCGCTCAGGCGCTCACGGCGGACTCCGGCGCCCGGCTGGTTGCAATGTGTGACATCTTCATGGACCGTGTCAAAGACAAGCGTGCAATCCTGAAGGAACAGAAACCAGAGCAGGTCATAGTGGACGACGAACACTGCTTTGCCGGCTTCGACGGCTACAAGCACGTGATTGAGTCGTCCGACGTGGTGCTGATTGCCAACGCGGCCAAGTTCCACCCGCTCCATTCTATAACCGCGATTCGGGCCGGAAAGCATGTGTTCGTGGAGAAACCGCACGGCATCGACCCGGCCGGGCTCAAACTCATGCAGCGAGCGTCCGAGCTGGCAAAGCAGAAGCGGCTGTGCCTCGTTTCCGGTCTGCACAGCCGATATCACACCGGGTACGCCGAAACCGTCCAACGAATTTATGACGGTGCTATCGGCGATGTGGTCGCTATTGAAGAAAACTTTCTCCGCCCCCCGTACGGTGTGATTAATCGCAACCCAGGACTCACGGAGCTTCAATGGCAATGCAGCACGCAATACCATTTCCGCTGGCTCTCCGGAGATGATGTACCCCAGTCGCTGGTGCACAACCTGGACCGTTCCAGTTGGGTGATGCACAACAAAGCCCCCGTGAAATGCCATGGTCTGGGCGGACGCTCTTCGATGACAGAGCCTATCTATGGCGATGTGTTCGACCACCATTCGGTCATATACGAGTTTGAAAGCGGTGTGCGCATCTACGCCTTCTGCCGTACAACAACCGGATGCCATAACGATTCTTCCAGTGTTGTGTTTGGCAGCAGAGGCAAGGCGGACATTACGCGGTATCGAATTTGGGGCGAGACAAACTGGCGCTGGCAGGGCAGATGCAATCCTTATCAGAGAGAGCACGATGTACTCTTCGCGGCGATTCGCTCGGGCAAGCCCGTCAACAACGGCGACTACATGACCCGCAGCACAATGATCACCGTTATGGGACAGATATCCTGTTATACCGGCAAAGAGGTTACCTGGGAGCAAATCAACAAGTCTGATTTCTATTACCCGCCCAGGCCGGAGGATTGCCGCGACGACATGGAACCGCCGGTTAAGGCCGGTGCCCATGGCAGCTATCCTGTTCCCAAGCCAGGTTTTACAAAAATGATTTGAGGCGAAAGACACTCAACGCAGGCTACAAAGAAAATCGTAAGAATTAAAAGTGCCTAAAGTGACACATGAGTGTCACTTTAGGCACTTTAGATTGCAATTTAATACTATATGGAGAAAAAAGATGAGTATGAGTCGTACATTGATGTACGTTGTTGTGGTGGCGACCTGTCTCGGCGTCACGATGGCTACAGATACCGCGGCCTCGAAAGGTAGGCCCCCGAAGAAATATACCGAGACCATTACGACGAAAGACGGCGAGGAGTTCCGCTTTGAAATGGTCCTCATTCCCAGAGGCAGTTTCCTGATGGGCAGCCCTGTGGGCCAGCCCGGTCGTGGGAACGACGAAGGGCCACAGCACAGGGTGCACCTCGATGCATTTTACCTTTGCACAACAGAGACCACCATTGAGCTTTTTATGGCCTACTATCAAGAAACGGTCAGTGCGAAGAAGGACTTCATTGAGGTACAGGAGACAAAAAAGGACACAGAGCAGCAGGGTAAGGATGATGTTGATGCGATTACAGGCCCTACACCTGTCTATGGCGACATGACGATGGGGTACGAGAAAACACACCCCGCCATCGGGATGACCTGGCACAACGCCATGACCTTCTGCAGGTGGCTTTCGAAGAAAACCGGCAGGGAATATCGTTTGCCGACAGAGTCTGAATGGGAATATGCCTGCCGTGCGGGCACCACTAACGTCTTTGGCTTTGGAAATACCCCAGAGAAGATTGGAGATTTCGCCTGGTATGAGGCTACTGCTAATAGTGAGACCTGTGAGGTGGGCAAGAAAAAACCCAATGCCTGGGGTCTTTATGATATGTCGGGCAATGTTTGCGAGTGGGTTTACGATTTCTACAGCCCCACTGCGTATAAGGAAGCTACCAAGAAAAACCCGGCAGTCAACCCGAAAGGACCAAAGACCGGCAAAGTACACGTAGCTCGCGGCGGTGACTATAGTGGCTCTGTGGAGGCACTGCGCTGTGCGGCCAGGAGCTTCGAAGAAGAATGGTGGCGTTCGGGCGACCCACAGATACCCAAGAGCATATGGTGGCTGCCTGAAATGGATTTTATTGGTTTCCGGATGG
>JAUWBX010000103.1 GCA_030609625.1 Phycisphaerae bacterium | reverse complement strand
GTTCATATAATCAGGTGATAGGCCCACTTTCCAGAGCAGTTCTGCAACTCGCTCTATGTCATTGATGCGCAAGCTTGTCCTCGACTCCGATAGGGGGTGGGAATCGCTGTCGGCTATTTTCTTTTGAACCTTCAACGGCTCACCAACAATATTACCAATAGTCATCCTCGGATTCAACGAGCCGTAAGGGTCCTGAAAAATAAGGCTAATCTGGCTGCGAAGACGGCGCAATTCGACCGCCTCAGCGGACAGAATATCCCTCTGTTCGAAAAGGACCTTTCCCGCCGTTGCCGGAACTAATCGAACTATACTTCTGGCAACGGTTGTCTTGCCGCAGCCACTTTCCCCGACAAGACCTAACGTCTGCCCCTTTTCGATACCGAAACTTATCCCGTCAACCGCTTTGACGTAACCAGCAGTCCGCCGCAGCAAACCTTTCTTAATTGGGAAGTAGGTTCTTAAGCCGTCAACCTTTAGCAGATAATTATTTGTGTTTACCATATCCGAATTTCAAAATTCATTATTCGACATTCGATATTCATCATTTATCAATTTCATAGCTGTTCGCGTGCCAGCAGGCAACGCACCGTCCCGGCTGAACTTCCCTCAACTCAGGCTCAACGCTCCGGCACCGCTTGTCTGTCTTACCTGTCGGGCAGCGGGGATGAAATTTGCAACCTGTCGGGAAATGCAATGGCTCGGGAACATTACCCGAAATTGTCGGCAGCCGTTCCTCTGAAAAACCCAATCGCGGCAGAGACTTTAACAGCCCACGAGTATAAGGATGTAAAGGCCCTGCAAAAAGCCTCTGCGAAGCGGCCACTTCCACTATTCGCGATGCGTACATCACGGCAACATTCTCGGCTCGCTCGGCCACAATACCCAAGTCGTGGGTTATCAGCAAAATACTCATCCCGTTTTGTTTTTGCAAATCATCTAACAAATCAAGTATCTGCGCCTGAATCGTTACGTCCAGAGCGGTTGTTGGCTCATCGGCTATAAGCAGCGCCGGCTCACAGCTTGCCGCCATTGCTATCATAACCCGCTGCTGCATACCGCCGGACATCTGATGTGGATATTCATGCGCCCGCCGGGCAGGGTCCGTAATGCCCACTTTCCGCAGCATCTCGACCGCATCCGCCCAGGCCTCTTTGCGGCTTTTTTTCTGATGGCCCCTGATGGCCTCGGCAATCTGGCTGCCAATCGTATAGACCGGATTGAGACTGGTCTGCGGCTCTTGAAAAATCATAGCAATTTTATTGCCGCGAAATTTCCGCATTTGGTTTTCACTCAACGCCGGCAGGTTCCGTTGTGGCACGGGCTTCCAGCCCGTGATTAACCCACGGCCTGGAAGCCCGTGCCACACAATTTCACCGCTGACGATTTTACCCTGCGGAGCAGGAACCAATCGCATAATTGATAGTGCCGTTACGCTCTTACCGCACCCGCTCTCGCCAACAAGCCCAAACGTTCGGCCTTTCTTTATCGAAAAGCTCACACCCTGCACCGCTTTTACTACGCCTTCTTCAGTAAAAAAGTGCGTCGAAAGATTCCTGACCGAGAGTAATGTTCCATTGTCACCCATATTTTTTCTGAGTCTTATATCTTTCTATTTATACTCTTGTGCACTTGTGCTCATTGAATCCTCAACTTCGGGTCGAGCGAGTCTCTCAGGGCGTCGCCGAAGATATTCAATGCTAATGACAGGAAGAATATTGCCACCGTAGCCGCCGCCATTTGCCACCATACACCTCGCGAAAGCTCAATCCTGGCATCGTTTATCATCGCTCCCCAGCTCGGACGCTCCGCTTCTCCAAGCCCTAAAAAGCTCAGAATAACTTCTGCGTGAATGAAGGCCACGAATCGCAGCGAAAAGTCAATTATCACAAGATGAAAAACATTGGGCAGCAGATGCCTGAAGATTATCCGCCGGCGACTGCACCCATAGCTAATCGCAGCTAAGATATATTCTCTGTCTTTGTGTTTGATAACTTCACCGCGAATCAGTCGGCAAATGCCGACCCAGCTCGTAAGGCCGATAGCTAAATAGACCGCCGTGATACCCGTCAGCTTATAGCCGAAAAAAGTCTTATCACGCAGCACAACGGCAAAAGCCAATATCAACAGGATATACGGAACTGAGCTTAGAGTTGAATAAATCCAGACGATTATTTCATCCACGAAGCCGCGAAAATAGCCCGCGACAGCTCCTAAAGGGACACCGATGACGATACTGATAAGCGAAGCACATAACGCAACCGTTATCGATATCTTCGTTCCGTACAGCGTTTTTCGCAGAACTGACTGCCCGAATATATCGGTGCCGAATATATTTTTCGAGCTGGGCGGCGCATAAGATTGTCCGGCCTGTTCGGCCCATAGTGTCGGCCCAATTTGCCAATCAAAAAACTCCGCCAAATAGATAAAACCAGCAAGCAAAAAATATATTACTATCACACCGAAACAAACCATCGCCAGTTTGCGCCTGCGAAGCCTTCTGGCACCGTCCTTCCACAGATTTGTGCCCTTTGACAGCTCTTTCTTTATTAACTGCTGAGATTCACTCAAGAGAAATCCTCGGGTCAACAAGTGAGTAGCAAATATCTGTTATAAGATTAAATACCACAAAAAGTATTGCGCTTATGTAAGTCATAGCGCTGATAACAAAATAATCGCGTGAGCCGATTGCCTCCACCATCAGATAACCCAATCCAGGGATGCCGAAAAACCTCTCAAGCAGCAGCGACCCTAAGAACAAGAACGGTATCGCCAAAACCACCCGCGTAATAATCGGTATCATTGCATTTTTCAAAACGTGCTTGAACAGCACACGCCTAACTGTAAGCCCTTTCGCAAAAGCCGTCCGAACGTAGTCGTTTCGCATCTCATCGAGCATAACTGTTCTAAAAAAACGCAGATTCCCTCCCAGGCCTGCTGCTATACCAATTAACACAGGCAAAGCTACGTACTGTGCCATTGTCAAATCCGGAGAGAAAAACACCGGAAAAAGCCCCCACTTGTATGCGAGGAAATACTGGCCGAAAAGAATAAAACTGAGATATGGAATACTCATCCCCGCAACACAAATAACCACGACTAAAATGTCCCAGACTGTACCGCGAACAAACGCGATAATGAGCGATAAGCTTACCGAAATTATTACGACCCCAAAGAACATCGGCACCGTCAACGCCAGAGAAGGCCCTACACCCCTTTTGATTTTGTCAATAACCGGTTCACGGTCGCGGGCCCTGCCGAAATTAAATGTCAGCGCGTTCCTGAAGTGGTTTACGAATTGGCTGTCCCACGACAGAAACAAAGGCTTGTTAAGGCCGTACTCCTCGCGGATTTCGTCTATTGTTTCCTGAGTGGCGCCTTTGCCGGCTATTTCAATGGATATGTCACCGCCAACGAGAGTGAACAATACAAAGGTCAGCAGTAGTACGCCGAATACAATCGGTATGGTATATAGAAGCCGCCTTGTTATGTACGATGTCATTTAATTGTCTTCAAAAGTTTCTTGTACGCTGCGCGTTTGGCCATATCGATTCTGCGATACTTGCTCAGCCCGTATGCGAAGGCGTGCGGCTTGTAGTTCTTATACCAGTCATGATGCAGCACATACGCGACGCGATGGTTTAAGAAGGCCGCTGGGCAATCTTCCAGAACTGCAAGCTCCATTTTTCTATACAGCCGACGTTTTTCTGGGCCGTCGAGCATTACTTGCGCTTTTTCATATAGTTTGTCAAACTCCGGATTGGAGTAATTGAATTTATTTGGTCCGGGTGCATGGTATCTGCTGTAAAACATTGCCAGAAAGTCCTGCGCGTCGGGTGTGCTTGCGCTGCTGCCGGAGGTGAACATCTGAACACTTCTGGTATTGACCTTTTCCAGATAAGTAGGGCGGTCCATATATTCCGTTTCAACTTCAAGACCGACGGCATTCAAATTACGTTTTAGGAGCTGGCCAAACTGACGATACCAGGTATTTGTGCCCGGTAGAGCCATTTTGAACGCAGGCAGTTTTCCGCCGTGAATTTTCTCGGCCTCTTTCAATAGCTCCTGTGCCTTTTCCGGGTCATACTGGGCGTATCCCTTTTCTTTTATCTCGGGATTGTAAGAGGGCATTACCGGTGGTATAAGGCCGTGGGCAACCAGATGTCGATTGTTGAAAAACAGCTCTATAAACTTCTCACGGTCTATGGCGTAGGTTATTGCATTGCGAAGCGGTTTGTTTTTGCCGAGGACAGGGTCTGCCATATTAAAACCAAGCCAGTAGGTTGAGGGGTCCTTAAAGGTCTTCAGGTGTATGTTGCGTTGCTTCATTGCCGGCGTCAATTCACCGGCCCCGCCCATAACCTCATCGAAGTTGTCTTTGGGGATTACGGTGGCATCGACTTTGCCCTGCAAAAATAAAAGCCAGGCCGGCTGGCGTTCTTCGATTATGGTCCAGACTACTCTGTCGGCAAAAGGTATTGGCTTTCCGGCATCATCCAGATAGCCGGCCTCGGCATCGCCAGGTTCGCCCCGGCTTGGATAAAGTTCGCCCCTGAAAGCCGGATTGCGGACAAGCTCGATGTAGCTGCCGCGGCGCCATACATTCAGCCGGAACGGCCCGGTACCTACGGGATGGCTTATAATATCCCTGCCGTAATAATCGACCGCCTCTTTGGCTACAGGCGATGTTGCTATATCCGCCAGGGCCAAGCACAATTGGGGCCAGGCTTTCTTGAGCCTGATAACCAGTGTGTAGTCGTCGGGAGTTGTTAAACCTTGAACCTGCCGTGAATAATCGACGTCTGCCTCGCTTTTGCAGGTTTTTGTATATTCACGAAACTCATCGAGCCCGACAATTTTGTTATCAAACATAGACCAGTTTGGGCTCAGATACTTGATGTTGGCGACCCTTTTGATGGCGTAAACAAAATCCCGGGCCTTCAGCTCGCGTCCTTTACCGTTTGGGAGGGACCCCGCAAGGCGGTCCGCAGGACGCCTTACGGTGGAACCAAAACACGGGTCATCCTGAAAGTAAACACCTTTTTTGATTTTTATGGTATAGGTGAGCAAATCGTCGCTGATTTGCGGCATATCTTCAGCTAATAGAGGCACAAGCTGGTACGGGCGCTTCAGGAAGTGATATTGATACAGGGGCTCGAATATCTGGCTGGCGACTATAACAGAATAGACATCACGCATATTGCCGGGGTCGAGGCCTTTTATCCTGGTGGAAAGGACGTGATGCAGGACCATTTCGTTCGGCTCTTCAACAGACCCTGAGCCGTCACATCCTGCAATAATCAACCCCGCACAAATTATCGTTACAAGAAGTGCCGGCCTTACTGGCAGGCTGGTTCGGTAGTGTCCCTGCAATTGGTACGTGGCTGTGGTAAATACAAGGCTTACAAACTTCAATGCAAAATCCCTTTTGCTTTAAGCTGTTTATTGTATATCGTTTTGCCGTGTGCGGATTCGAATATCAATTATCAGTAATCAATCGTCAATAATCAACTGTCAATAATCAATAATCATTTTTTTGTGGGTGGGTCGGGTAAAGGGAGCGGTGCGGTGCGTGTGCTGCTGCCGGTTGTGCTGTAGTCAAACTTCAGGGCCGTGGGTAATTGGCCTGGCGTTGTTGCTGTGCCGAGTAATCTGTCGTGCTCGGCTAAAATGGCCTGTATATTTTTCCGCTCGACAACCCTTCTTATAGTTAATTGCGGCTTGCCCAGAAGCCGGCCGATACACTTGTCTTCGGTCTCGACCAAAACGGAAGCTAAATGGCTTTTCTGGGTATCGTTCAAGATGCCATCGCCTTTAGCGTACCTTTGTATCGCATAAGAATATAACTGTGCGAAGCGCCGAGCAATCTCGGGCTTTGTACTGGTAGTTGTCGGCAGCGTTTCGCCGAGAGACTCCGAGGATAAGGGTATTTTGCTGCTGAGAAATTTCAAGATGGCACTATCATAAAGCTCATACTTCACTGTCCAGTCGGCGTATCTTTTAATTCGCAAATCAGCTATTTGGATTAGTAACTGTTCAGCTTCCGGGATGTTCAAGCCGGCTGCAAATTGAGCTATCAAAACTACTATCTCAGGGGTGCTGGTCTCGATAAGGTCTTTAAGCTGTGTTGCGATAGCCGATGCCTGGTTCGCATTAGAAGTTATTGTGGAATTTAATTGTGCTATAATGCTGGAGTTTGTAAGACAATGTACAGCCCAGTAGCGAATAACCATATTCTCATTTTTTAGCATCGCGATAGCCAGGTCTGCCAAACCCAGGTCCCGCATACCATCCATCAGAATCAAAAGATTAATCTTTACTCCGATTATGCGCTCCGGGCGCGGTAATTCTTCAGCCTGTTTAAAGCCTTCGGCGATATATTTACGGGCCGACTCAGAAAACTGTTGGGCGTACTGGGCCTGGTTGCTCTGCCTGCTGAGTATGACTGTACGAATCTTTGCTATTTTGGTAAAATCCCTCGTTCCGACCAATTCCTGTATTGCCTGAGCAAGAAAATCATCGATAATTTTTAAATCGCTATCATTGAGCACGATCTTTTTACGTACATTGTCAACCTCTCTGGTATTGACAGCAACAGAGCCTGGGTTCATCACCAAGACCAAAAATCCCACCAGAACAGCGAAAATGAGCCATTTTATCTTCATTTTGCAAACACCCTAAAAATTACCGGTCTTGGATTAGACAATCTCCAGCCTATATCTACATCCAACATCACCCAGTTTAACTTTTAAATCAAGCTTTGTCAAGTGAATTTGCCCCCGAAGTAAAAGCTGAAAAATATGGGCTTTGGCCGTTTGCCTTTTTCCTTATTAGCTTTTTCTGTAAAAGCTGGTAAAATTGGCGTAATATCGTAAAAATC
>JAUWBX010000284.1 GCA_030609625.1 Phycisphaerae bacterium | reverse complement strand
CCGTTTTCACGGGGACAGGCAATAAGTTCGCACAGCTTGTAAGAGCGCTATGCTTGAAATTTTACAAGATTTCGAATCCGCCATTGGCGGAACGGTACGGCTCAGCCCTGTAGTTTTGGTCGGGCCGGGCTTGGCTTGTGTTATAGTCGGGCTATTTATCTGGCTCGGCGGGTTGGGCTTTAGAAAAACTTTAGTCGCAGTCGCCGGCGCGATTTGTGGAGGTATTTTTGGTTTTTTTGCAATCGGACAAAATATCATCTCGGCAGCGTTCGCGGCAGTTCTAACTGCCGCCCTCGCAATGGTATTTGAAAGGCTATTTATCGCAATACTTACAGCCGCATTAGCAGCGGTGTTTGCCTTTGTCGTTTTAGCCGGGGCCTACATTGAAAATTCTCAACAAACAACTCCGATAAGTTCGGGTGAAATATCAGCTCAGGGCACCGCTATCGGCGTTCGCGAAAGTGCGGAAAGATTGAAAGCTTATATAATCGATGTCAGCCAAAGGATAAAACACGCTGGTTTACAGATGCCGGTGTATCACTGGGCGATAATAATGGTGTTGGCACTAATTTTTATAGTGGCGGGATTTTCCCTGTGGCGATTAGCCATGGCTTTGTGCTGTTCGGTCTTGGGAACGGTGCTCATTTTCGCCGGAATGATTTTGCTGTTGTTGCATAAAGGTGCTGTCCCTGTCAGCATCATTTGCAGTAAGTCATCATATTATGCCACCGTCTTTATAGCTATGACGGCTTTCGGCACGTCTGGGCAGTTATTACTTTGTAAACGCCAGAAAACAAGCTCGACAGGAAAAAGACCAATGGGTAAGAATAGGCAGGAACCCAGCCAAACAAAGAAAAGGTGGCGGACAACGTAACAGGTCCGGCGTTTTGCAAAAAAGCCTAACTAGTATCTGTTGCGGAAAACGAAAATCGACAATGTCACCCCTGCGAGGGACCCCGCCTTGCGGGAACCCAAAGCAGGGGTCCATAGCGAAAAACTGGATTCCCGCTTTCGCGGGAATGACAAATACTGTTTCGGCAACAGGAACTAACTAAAAAGAAAATTTAAGGAGAAAGATAATGGATTGTGTTACTATCCTTGCACAGGCGGTTGAAACTGCTTCGGCGCAGGCCACAGAAGAAGCAATTGTCCCAATCGAGTCCTTTTGGGCATATATTACTTCTCTCAATCTGGTTGAAGCGATAACTTTCATGTCTTTCGGAGTGGTCTGCCTCTTCTACGGCTGGCGCGTCTTCAAGATATTGGTCGTAATCAGCTTTGCGCTGTTGGGCTTGTTCCTGGGCATATCAGTAACTGACAAAATCGTCGGCCTCAACAGTCAGTTCTGGGGCGGACTGGTAGGAATGGTCCTGCTTGCGGTTCTTTCCGTGCCCTTAATGAAATGGGCTGTTTGTTTATTAGGGGCCGTAGCTGGTGGAATATTATCGTCAGGGATATGGTATGCTTCCGGATTGACCGAAAGATACATCCTGGCCGGGGCACTTATTGGCATGGTCGCCGGCGGTATGATATCTTTCATCATTTTCAAAGTCGCTGTTATACTCTTTTCCAGCCTCGGCGGAAGCTGTTTAATCGTCGTAGGAGCTCTGGCGCTTTTGTACCTTTATCCGCAGACCTCAGAGCGAGTGGAAGAAATAATATTTACTAAAAAATGGTTTCTGCCCACTATCCTGATGGCACCGACATTAATCGGCGTTGTCCTGCAAAACAAATTCGTAAAAGACTCCAAAGACTGGGACATGTAATGAGGTCATTTAGATGATTGACTATTGACTATTGAATATTGAAAGTGCCTAAAGTGAGCTAAAGTGACAGCTTTGCTGTCATTCTGAACGTAGCGCAGCGAAGTGAATCCCGATGTATCGGGATTTTTCGTTGGCCAGATCCTTCGGCTCCGCCTCAGGATGACACTTACGTGTCACTTTAGGCACTTTCAATAATGCTTTTCTGATAAACTTCTGAAAATCTCGATTTTATTTTCCCATTTATGGGTATCAATCCCGGCCAGCAGACTTTCGTTTGACCGCCACAATTTACGCAAACGTTTCAATATAAACCCAAATATTTTCATACCACACCTCCAAAATACTAAAAGTATTATACCACAAAACTTGTTTCAACGCCAGCTTTAAAATCGCAAAATGCTGTTTAAAAAGTCTATCAGAGCGTGCTGAGGTAAGCAGCGGGACTTTTTATCGGCCCACAGCGAAAAACTTTTTTAGCACCCAGCCCTCGCCACAAGATAAAAAAGGCTGCAAGCTTAATACTCACAGCCCCAACATTTGGTAAACGGCGGACTTCTCTTACGCCTTGCGTTTACGTTTTTTTAATAAAGCCAAAGAACCAAGACCTAACAGAGCAATTGTTGCCGGCTCGGGAATCGACATGGCCCCACTGAAACCATTACCACCGACATAGCCACCAGCTAACATCTCGGCAAAGCTGCGATAGTTTGTCCCACTTCCACCTTGCAATGAGAGTTCAAAATCGAGTCCTGAAGTCTGTGAGTAAAGGATCATGTTCAACGCTCCAGAACCAATCGCCTTGCCGGCATCAGTTATTACGATGTCGGTAATGTCTGTCATAAAAGAAGTGTAGCCACCGGCTACCGTACCGATCGTAAGCAGGTCGCCTGAACCAAGGGTGCCCGTTAAGTAAACCGCGCTCTTGTCTGCGTTGGTAATCATAATGGTTGGGCTGCTTATTGGTTTCACATCGTAGGTAGTCCCGCTTCCACTTACTACGAGGGTGGGGATATAAACCAAAGAGCCAACCAAAGCATCGGCGTTACTACCCATTCCGCTATCAATCGTAATATCCTGGTTAAAGCTAAGTGTGCTGGCCCCATCATACAGCCAACTGCCTCCGGTGCCTGCATCAGGACTGAATTCAATTGCCGGTGTTGCGAACGCCGGCGTCCCAGCACAAACCAACAATGCGAAAATCATTATTACTAACCTTTTCATTTTGTCCCCTCTATACTTTTATGTTCTTAAATTTCTAACCGTTTTATTTTTGTGCTGCGGTTCACCCGCAGTCCCGATTTTATCGGGATTTTCTCAATCCATTGGTTTTTAGCTACTCCGTTTGCTCAGTAGTAATAGTGTTTTATAGGTACCCCCCTTTCTGCCGATCACTGCCACGGTCGGCTTTTCGTTCTTGGTTAGTCTTGTTAATTAGGTTGACAAAAATCTTTTTCCCCTCCAAAAATTTCTTACCGGGCTACAAGGTTATCAGGTTAACTTTGTCTTTTCCTGGTACCCTAATTTCCTGATTTTCTCCGCAGCAGGCTAAATGCACCTCCCAGGCCAAGCAAAGCTATTGTTGCCGGTTCCGGGACCTCCGCAATATAGTCCTGTTGTCCGTCGTAACTAAAGACTCGCAGGTCTGCCCTCGGACCGGTACCATCAAGAGAATGCAGCATATCATTGGCCATATCTGCATCAAGATACGCGGCACGGAAACCACGAATTCCAACGGTGCCATCGACCGTTACATCCCAACCTAACGAAGATGTCGGGAGGTCTTCGTGAACTATCTCCCATATGGCTGCAGAAAAAGCCTCGGCCTTGGTACTTTGCTGGTAAGTAAATGAACCGCTGCCAACCCAGGATGGGTCGAAGTACCTGCCCCATAATTCCTGCAGGTATTTGGCCTTGCTGAGGCCCATTGTACCTCCCAACAAGGTCGTCGGAATAGGTCCATCTTCCGGCATAACCACATCGTACGTCAATGTGCTGCTCGACGACATCTCTGCCCATTCGACGCAGAAGGCGCCAATCGGGCTGTCGGGCCAAATTTTCCCTTCATTCGTACCGTAGGTCTTATCGAGCATATAAACTCCGGCATACCCGATAGTGCCTTCGTAGTCGGCAGCCCAAACCTCCATTATGTCATGGGCGCCAAAACCACTATGTGCTATATCCACTGTACCAACAGGGGTGGCTTTTGTTACGCACGGCAGAATCATAATCGCTGCACAAAAAACTGCTGATATCTTTACCAACTTCAACTTCATTATTTTCCTCTTCATTATTTTCCTCCCTCAATATTTCGTATTGCGTATTGCGTTTTTGTTTTGCGCGATACGCATCACGTAATACGCACGACGATTCTTCTACGCGATACGCATCACTCAATACGCGCGACGATTAACTTGGGTGCTCAATTGGGGAAATTTGAGAACCCCCCATTCCGATGTTGATCACCCCCCGGAACTTCTTATTACAAAAATAAGTTTATCTTATTTGCCCACAAAAGTCAAGAGTTTTTAACAGCAATACCGCCGGATGGATGAATTTTTATTGGAGTGTCCCCTGCCTGACCAAAAACAAAATAGTTTTAGGACTTAACAGCCATTAGACCGGTAATTAGCTCCGGATTTTTACGCTAAGCCTGTCCTGAACCAAAAAAGCCTGCCCTGAGCCCGTTCGGCTACCCCTTCGGCTG
>JAUWBX010000012.1 GCA_030609625.1 Phycisphaerae bacterium | reverse complement strand
GGCTCGCGAGTTCGTCTAATCGGGCTTCACCTTGGGGATTACTCCTTTCTGTGCCGACTCGACTACATGTTGGACATTCAGTTAACACGTCAACTACCTTTCAAGCTAATAGAGAAGTCAGGCTTATCCTGACGCACCAGATGACACAGATAGAAATTGATTAACACAGATAAATCTGGGAAATCTGTGGAACCAATTAGATGCTCTGAGTACGCTCCCGCTCCAGGACAATTCCGGAAAATCGCCAGATTTTCTCGAACTGCTCATGGGACATCAACTTCGTACCGGCAAGGGGGTCGGCGACAGTGATTGTCTGGTCCGAGACTTCGAGAACAGCCAGACAGTGGTCCAGAAGGAATGAGTCCCTTACCATAGCTAACGTAAGCCCGGCATTCCTGAGCTGCTCGATCGAATCAAAGCGACGGTACCGGCATTTTAGACCGACGGGACCGTAGCGTCTCTGAAGGGCTGAGCTAAGGCAAGTTGGGAGCGTCCCTGCGACCGGACTGGTATGAGAAAGTACAGCTATTTCTCCCTCGTGGGCGGACAGACCTAATTTCCCAAGAGCTGTTACCGCCGCGGCAGGGCCACAGGTGTAATCTGTAGTCTGAAAGCAAACACCGTTGGAATCAAGCCTTGTTTTAATATTCGACAGATGGTCCTTAATCAAAGCTGGAACAAGAAAAGGCAAAACCGAGAACCAGGTTACAACCACAACCATCAGGACGCAAACCAGCAGTTTCTCACATTTGTGGGGCAGACGTGAGAGCGGAACAGTCAGGCCCATTGTAACGACTAAAGATAAAATGACGAACTTGACCCGCCCGGCTGCAACCCAGCAGAACGGCTGGACAAAACGCAACACATTATTGCACCTGACCAGGACCAGTATCGCGATTAGCGCAAGGGACAGAAAATAGCCTAACAGCCAATAGGGTCTTCGAAGACTGGAAAAGACCCTGCCAAGAAAAACACCCAACACAGCCACCAGAACAACACCTGCGGTTTCAACCCACGGGTTCATCTCTACCCTCCTCAGAACTTGCACATTTTCGCGATTATTTTTCATTTTATCAAATTAAGACCCTCAAATCAAGCAAATTATCCCGGGACTTCCCCCTGGAGCTGTTTCGAGATTGGGTTTGAATTGGGTTTGAATTGGCTTTGTTTTTTTGGGGCCGGAAGGCGGTTTTATTTTCATAATCCTCTATAACATATAAGTTTACGTTCATTTTTGCAATCCGCCTACGGCGGACAAGATTGGGTTTGTTTATTCGGACCTCGAAATCATCTTTTTTTCTGTAATCCTTTGTTATAATTGAGTTTATATTCATTTGGGCTCTTTTTAAATTGGCTTTGTTTGGGTTTGAATTGGGTTTGTTTTCACCAAGTGTCCAATCGCATTTTCTTTCATAATCCGTTGTATTATATGGGTTTGCGTTCATTTGACTTTTTTGGAGATTGGGTTTGTTTTGCATAAAAAGGGTTGATTTGTAGAGAGTTCTCGACAGATGTAGAGGGCCGGGGACAGTGAAGAGTGAGCTAAAGTGCCTAAAGTAAGCTAAAGTTGGATTCTCGATGCTCATGATTGGTAATTCCCCATTGTAATTGGTAATTGGTTATTGGTTATTGGTAATTGGTTCATTGGTTAATTGTAATTAGTTCATGGTTTATAGTTCATGGTTCATTGACTGGGCTGGCTGGGCCTTATAGGCACGTAAATAACTGAGCGCTTTTGGCCGGAGGCGAAAAAAGTAGTGCCTCTATAATTAGAGCTACCTGCACTTTTGATGCGAAAAAAGTCCTCGATTCTCGATTCGGGATTCTTGTAACTCGATGTTAGAAAGGCAGTTAAAAAATTTTTGAAAAATTTGATTTTTGTTAGAAGGTATCAGCGTTTTTGGTTGAAAACACGGACGAATACTGACTCTTAGGACACTGACTAACACTGACTGTTAGGACACGGATTGACACGGATACCTATGGCACAAGTTCACACGGATTTTTGAGTGGATTAGAGATTAGAGATTATAGGGATTTAGCCACAGATTACACAGATTGCGCAGATTAAAGGGAGAAGGTCAGCTTTGTGTTCTCAGGCACAGCCGCTCCCAAAGCGAGCTTTTTCGCGAGCTTCTGCCTTCGACCACCAGGCCAATCATATTGGGCTGTTTTTTAAGCTGACTGAAAGCGATTAGAAGGATAATGTATCTAGTCCTTTTGATTAGTCAAAAGGACTACGAGCCTATTCTCTTTTTTCGCTTTTTTTATTAGATAAAAATTTGGTTGTTTGTTGCGTTGGTTGGATTTGGCCGGTAAAATGTTTTGAGAGGTTTGCAGCACGTGGGGTTATTTTTAGGAAAAAGGTGGCCCCAGTTAGATAAAAATCACTATCCCACAGGGTAAACTAACGGGGTAAACGGTAATGACGGGAAGATTGGCTGATGAGTAGCGTACCTTCCATAGTTATGGAATTGATTGAAACCTTTGATAGGAATGCCAAAGCACTCCACTCGCAGCAATACAACGAGACCCAGCTTGGCAGAGAATTCATAGACCCATTTTTTGAAGAATTAGGCTGGGACGTAACGAACAAAGCCAGCAATGCCCACGGCGGCTGGCCAATAAAATAGAAGGAAGAAAATATAATGCCTAAAATCGGCCAAATCCGTGGAATGTTGCTTGAAGAAGCGTTACTCCACCTGCTTCGTGGCAGTGGATATCGAACTGTTGAAGCCGTTAATAATGATGAAACACTAAAAGCCGGAGCTGCTGGCCTGTTGGTTAAAGGACGTGGTGGCAACCACCAGATCGATGCCATAGCTGATTTTTTAGTGTCTCAACCTTTTAGCCACCCCCAGAGGCTTCTCGTAGAAGCCAAGTGTTATTCAAATAAAGTACGATTGCCTGTAGTTCGTAATGCCGTTGGAGTCCTAAAAGATGTTGGCGAATACTGGGTGCCTGAATCTTCTAATGTTCCAGCAAAGAGAAGATACCACTACCAATACGCTCTATTCTCCGCCTCTGGCTATACAAAAGATTCCGAAAGGTATGCATTCGCTCAGGACATAAACTTGATTCCTCTGGCTCACTCAAGATTTCTGAGTCCTGTCCTTGATGCAATCCGCAGTTTCTCGGAACAAGACTTTGATACTGCACCAGGTGATAATATAAGCTTGAGGATGTCATCGCTTAGACAAGCCATAAGAAACAGGCTGAAAAATGATGATTACAGTGAGAGAGATAACTTCTCAGAGCGTCCTTTACTCAGAGAAAGGTTTGACCGGTTTATCATGGCCTGCTACCAGATTAATTACGCTATCATTGCTACAATCCGAGGTGGATTTCCGGTATTCTTGGTGCCAAGTCCTGGTGTCAGCGTGGACAGTCTTGGTAGTTCTCTGGATGTCAGAATATTCTGGGATTCGGCTGGCTGGTATCTACGCAATCTGAACGATGAAGAGCTTTTCTCTTTTGACCTACCTCCGGCTTTATTCTTGCTGTATGCGCAAAGAGGTATCTTAACACGAAGACGAGCTTTGGACTTGAAGGAGCAGGCAATGTCAGAATTTCAGGCTATTTCTACTCGAAGAGGTGATGTTCGGATAATTACATTTCATTTGGATGAGGGGTGGATTGTGTATGTGCGCGAACGATTAGAAAGGCAAATTCGATTTGAGGATGACGAGCCTGAAATGAGAAACAGTGAGTAAACTTGATATATGCTTCGCTCGACAATCGACGCCCACAGCGGCTGGCCAATAAGATGATAGATTCTGTTATGGAGGCATAAGAAATGCTAAGAATTGACCGTGATGGCAAGAAGTTTACTAAGTTGCAGAAACATGGCATGTCTGAGGCAGGTCTTGCAGAAAAACATGATCTCCAAGAGATGATCAAAAGCAGCCCGGACATGTTTTTTCAAGAAATGGGTGAGAAGCTGTTACTAATTGGGGATGAGGTCCAGCCGACAGAATTTGTTGAGGACAGAATCGACCTGCTGGCGATTGACCAACAAGGCTCGCTGGTTGTTATTGAACTGAAGAGAGGTAGCCATAAGCTGCATCTTCTGCAGGCACTGACCTATGCGAGCATGGTCTCTAAGTGGGAGCACGATAGAATCATTACGGAACGCCAGCGACTTGCTGGGCTCTCGGAAGAAGAAGCCGAGGAAGAAATCGAACAATTCTTGGTACAGGATGTTGCAAATCTCAACGACAGCCAGCGAACAATCCTGGTAGCTGAGGATTTTGACTACGAAGTTCTTGTTACGGCCGAATGGCTCAGCGAGATATATGACGTAGATATTCGCTGCTATCGGCTGGCTCTTTCAGTGGAAGACAAGGCAGAGTTTCTGACATGCACATGTATATATCCGCCTCCGGAAATAACTCAACACGCAAGGAGACGAGGACGCAGAGGTGAAACGAGTAAAGTAAGGTGGTCCAATTGGGATGAAGCTTTGAGCAAGATTACTAATCGGGCAGTGGTGGAGTTTTTCCACAAAGAGCTGGAGGCAGGGCGTGAGAGCCATCTCAGAAGACGTGCTCTTTATTACAGGCTTGATGGGCGCCGTATATTTTTTGTTGGAGCTCGTAAAAATAGTGTATATGTTTGGCAGTACCGTCGTTTTCTCGATGATAAGACCTACTGGATAAACAAAATTGGCAAGCATCTTGACGTTGAGCCGGTAAAGAATGGGAAAGCTTTAAGATTTCACCTTGCAAAAGCCAAAGATTTTGAGCATTTTATCGACGCGATAAATGGTGATTTGCAAAGTGTTAAATTCTCTGATGAGGGATTGGAATCCATTGATGATGAAGAAGATAATTGAAAATACAATCGCCGTCCACGGCAGGCTGGCAAATAAACTAAAATTTTCTTAGCTCCCACCTTCGCTAAAAGCTCCGGAGGACAAGCAGGGCCAGCAGCGGGCAGAGGCCGCGTATCTCGTATCTTCCCTCGACCCATTCGACTACCCCTTCGACTGCGCTCAGGGTTTCGGCTTATTCAGGGCAGGCTTTGCACCTTGGGCACAAGCTCAGGACAAGCTTAGTTCGTATCTCGCTTGAAGGACTCTGGATTCCTGCTCCTTCGACTCCGCTCAGGACAGGTTTCGCAGGAATGACAAATACAAAAGCCCCAGGCACGAAATAAAAACCCCCGGCACAGGTCCGGGGGCTAATTATTCAAGTAACAGTTAAGGTGTGGTCCACTTCTTCTGTCATGCTCTAATTCCTTCTCTCTTGATGGCCCTGTGAATAGCGAAGCGGCCGGTCTCGATATCACTTTCCTCTGCAAAGAAGAAAAGAACGACTGTGTTATGGTCGAGGCTGATCTCTGACCCCAGTTGGCTGGTGCGTTCATGCTCTTCAAAACGACTTTTTATATCATCCAGAATAATGGCGATATCGATATCACTATCGGGTGTTAATTGGTCACGTGCAGCCGAGCCATATAGATAAACGCCGCGGAGACGTTCGCCATAAATTTCATCGAGAACTCTGCGGGTCTTAGAAGCTATCGTCAACGCTTTTTCTTTTGTTGTTACCATATAATTATACCCTTGAAGGGTAGTAAATTCCCGCGAGTAAAATCATACACTATTATTGCAAAGCTACTTACCCGCGCACAAACGGGAATTTTCAATCGAGAGCACTATATAATACCTTTTTGGATGAACCTATGCAACAAAAAAGCCCCGCAGCGGGCAGAGGCCGTAAATTCTAAGCACTCAACACGAAATCTTAGACAAGCACGAATTAGAAAAAGGGCTTACAAGAATGGAAAATTCCTTATGCTAATTGTACATAAAGTACACTGTTGCTTTGCAATCTTCGCTCACTCTGACCCGCACCCAGTGGGCCGAAAAACCATCTGGAAAAACATGGTAGTTGTATCCCCTCTCACCTGGAACTTTAACCGGTGTGTACGATTTCCATGTCCCGTTGCCGAGAAAATCAACCTCTATCCAGAACCATACTTCCCGCTTCGAATCGTGAGCAAGATGCACGACCTTCTTATCAAAGCCGGTCATCAAAAACGGGTCTGATACGGTTCCCGCTTTCACCGGGGTTTCCCACCATGGCCCGCCCCAGCCGCTGGGCTTACCCATCGACCACAGGTCATCTATATTTCCAAACCACAGACCCGATTGCGGCTGTCCCTGGTCATGGTCTATCTGGTCGCCGGCCATCACAAACAACCCGCGCCAGTAGCAAAAATCAGGAACCACACGCAAATGGCTGCAAATCGGACGAATCCCCCATATCTTACCGGCATAAGCGAAAGGCGGAAGGTCATAGAACATCCCGTGGACATCCATCAGCAAGCGTTCCGTCTGCGCATGACGGATTCGCATCCATTCCGTGTTCCAGGCGTGGTCCCAGGAGTGGCCGGCCTTGGGAAGCAGATAACGCAGCCATTTACCCTGGACGAGCACGCGAAGCACAACACAAGATTTTGTCCAGCCGGTGGCGTAAATCGTATGACCGCCGTAAGAGCTGCCGGAGGCGCTGCCGTGGACTTCCACGAAGGGATTGCGCTCGATAATCGTCCATTTCCTGCCGTCCCATTCGGCCAACCGCCCGGCATCCCTCTGGCCAAGAAACTCCTTCTGGTCATAAGTATTGTTGGCCACGACAACCCGGCCCTGTGCGGTGTAAGCGCTTTTGAAATGGGCTTTGGCATTTTTGATTTCGAGCTCCTTGACCAGATTGAACAGGAGCTTTGCTTCAAGGCTATGCACATCCACCTCCCAGAAGCGGCCTTCCATACCAAGGAAATAGACCTTATTTTTCTGGTCAGTCAAGTGACTCACAGTGGCGGCCAAACGATAGTTCTTGAGCGCAGCAATTGTTCGGACATTCCCATCGGCATCAATGGCGTGCGGCCCGATGAACGCCTGTCCGGATGGCCAGTGCGCCATCCGATTTGCAAACGTGCCCGTAACCGAGGCCGGATGCCGCCGCATCGTAAATCCATCGCTTATCTCATAAAGCCCGAGACCCTTACCCTTAATGTGCGAGACATACCCAATCGCCCACAGCTTGTCCGCCCAGGGAATTAGCGCCCCGATACCGGCCTCCGAATTACTGCCCAACCCTTCGGCCATAACCGTCAGATTCGGGAACACCCCTTTGATATGAATCGGAAGTTCTCTGGTACCTGCATTCTCCGGGGAGGATGTCTCTGCGTCTCGGTTCTGAGCCTGTCCATAGCCGATGCCGAGAACCAACACCCATAGTACAACCAAAACAAACCAAGTCCGATGCCGGAGATTTGTCACTCCCGTTAGGGATGGCCAAGTCCACTTGCGCTTCTGTGAAAATTGCAATCTGCTGCATTGTTTCATAAAAGTCAGATGCTATCTTTTTCCGGGGCACCAACTTTTGCTTTCCGGCCCAGACGCCGGCAGCTCTCACAATCACATGCGCCGACGTGCTTTAGACGTGACACTCCGGCAAGCTTCCTGGTCTCAATCAACTTCGCCCCTTTAGTCTCCATCTTGCGAAGTGCCAGCTTGGCCTCCCTTTTATTATGTGAGCCTACCGCATCGACTACAACGGTTACTTTTTTGCCTCGCTGCAGTAATCCCAGTGCCATGGCCCCAACAGCACCTTCGAGACTGGTACCGATGAGGATGAATTCATTGGCTCGGATTTCACTCAGCAGCCTGTCAATCCGAGGCTCATCAAACGGGTCAACACACCGCTTGTGAAGGATGACCTGCTTGTACCGTCGCAGCATATCTCTCGGCAAATCAGTATTTCCATCTGCTGCAAAACTTACACGGTCCTTAAACAACGTGTAACGTATCTTCTTTTGCCCATCTGTACCATCAAGACAGTAACTGATTTCACTTTCGCTGTTATGATTGGGGTGGATCTCAGCAGTCGAGATTATCTGGATATTTCTGTATCTCGCCCAGGCCATCACTCTGCGGATATGCGCCAAAACCCTCCTGTGGTTCCCTATACACGCCTTGCCCCCAGCTAAAAGAAAATCCTTTTGGGTATCAATATCTACTAAAATCTGCTTACGCCGTGCTCTGACCAATTGTAGAATCATTTTAAGATTTCCTTATCTTGGCCTCTGCAATTTCGTCCTATAATGAATACGCATCAGCCAACAATCAGGTTCACCCCGTTAGAAATTTTATGTCGCTGTATCATACCATTTCTCGACACAGGATTTCTAACGGGGTTCATAGATTCTTATCGAACAGTCTCTGGGGCCACTTTAATCACAGTAAAGCCGGATAAGCAATTTCGATATTCGCCCGAATAGATGTTATTTTGTATAATACAGGCTCTGAATGCATATTATCGTTTTAACGTGTGTTTTTTGGACTTGATTTAACAAATGGCGCGTATTTTAAAAGAATATCCTTCAGTTGCATTAAAGCCCGAAAATTTAGATGGCAAAATCGATTTTGTCCGGGTTTTCGGACGTGTTGGTCCGGTCCACATCGAAGTCGGCGCCGGCAAAGGGACCTTCCTGCTCAACCAGGCCAGGGCCCAGCCGGGTAACAATTTCCTCGGTATCGAATGGGCACGCAAATACTACCGCTACGCAGTTGACCGCATCGGCCGATGGGGCCTGACAAACGTGCGGATAATCCGCACCGATGCCACCGCTTTTTTAGTTGATTTTATTCCCGACAATTCAGTGGACTGTTTCCACATTTATTTTCCCGACCCCTGGCCGAAAAAACGACATCATAAAAGACGTTTCATCTGCCCTGCTAATTTGGAGCATCTGGTTCGCTGCTTAAAGACCGGCGGACAATTAAAAATCGCCACCGACCACGCAGACTATTTTGAACAGATAAAGACGGTCTTGACTGCCCGGAATGAGAAACTGCAGGAGATTGATTTCCTCCCCACCGCCGGCGCAGAAGCCAGCGAATGGGTCGGCACAAACTTCGAACGAAAATACCTCAAAGACCAAAGACCGATTTACACCCTCGCCGTTAAAAAAACATAAATCCCATTCACGAGTTTTTTTACTCTTTGCGAGTGACGAGCCACGAGTCAGTATTTTGAGCCCTGCGGCGCCTTTAGCAAAGGGCCATAACTTTTTAGCATGCGGTGACGCGGCCCGATCGAACGCCAGTATCCAACCCATTTGAGTCTTTCCCGCGCGTTGAGGTCAATCTCCGCCCAGAAGACGCCCTCTTTGCCCCCGCTGCAAGCTAATATTCTTCCCATCGGGTCAATCACCAGACTATTACCACTATACACCGATGGAACCATATACAGGCCATTATCACGGGCCCGGACCCGGAATACCGACTCACCGTCCACCCGACCGGCCTCGTCAGGCAGTGTATTGCCCCAGGTCGGCGCAAAGATAATCTCCGCCCCTTTGAGGGCAAATATCGCTGCCGGCTCCGGAAAGAACCAGTCGTAACATATCTGAATCGCCACCTTTCCGAAATCCGTCTCAAAAACAGGATACACATTACCCGGCCTGACACCCTGCTTCCATTCCTCACGGGGCAGATGGACCTTCCGGTACTTGCCGGCAATCCGTCCCTTACGGTCCAGCAGTACAGCGGTATTATAAACAACATCGCCCACTTGCTCGGTAAGGCCCGCCACCACCCAAATGCGATTTCTCCGAGCAGCATCAGCTAATTGCCTCGTGGCCGGCCCAGGTATCGGCTCGGCGCAGTCCTTCACCGAACAGCCCGTCCCAACCATAGTCATCGCCTCACCAAGGCACACAACATCCAGCCCAAGTTTACCGGCTGCATCAATCTGCTTGCACCAAAGTTTCAGATTATTCTTTGGTGTACTGTTTCTGGGCCGCAGATACACCGTCCCCACCTTCACCTTTCGCTGCCCCGGTCGGGACGTCGCCTGCAAACTCGCCTGCTTCCAAATCACCAAACCACCCTGCGGCCACTTGACCTCCAGCGACAATCGCGCACCATCAGCCGCCTCAGGCGCGACAAGCACATCTTCAAAACTCGCTATATCTGCCTCAAGCATCGGCCCTCGCACAAGCATACCAGCCGGATGAAGCAGCTTCCCCTTCCGGGTCCAATTTATCCGCACCAGTATCGACCGGTAAGGCGTAGGAACATTGCGCAATCGACAAACTGCTCTAACCGCGTATGCCTGACCGGGCTTGATGTCTTTGATTTCCTGAACAACTCCACCAACTGCGTAAGGGTCTTCTGCCTCGACCAAAAGCCCTTCGCCAATACTTCTGACCCGGCACGCCGCCTCGTCCAACACAGGCCTCCAGACAGACCAGCCAGTTGGCAACTTTGCTGTCTGGCCCACCTCAAACCTCGGATTCGCCACCAATTCCTTTGCCTCAATGCCCTCAGCGCCGCTGAACACGCTCCCACCAAAACAAACAACCACCAGCACTCTAAAAATGAATCGCTTATACATCTTCAATTCCTTCACACAATCTCCATGCAGATAGGAACACTGCCTGCGTTTTCATTACAAGCCCAGCGATACAATCTATTTAGTATCTGTTGCGGAAAGCAAAAACCGACGATGTCACCCCTGCGAAAGCAGGGGTCCAGAGCGAAAAAGCTGGATTCCCGCTTCCGCGGGAATGACAAATACTGTTTCCGCAACAGGAACTATTTAGCCCACATTTCACGCGGGGTTTTGTGCTCTATTTGTTTTCAAGCTGTTTGAGCGTGGTGCGTGCTACTCGCTGGACGTAATCGTCCGAATCTTTCAGGGCGGTCTTTATCTGCGGCAAGACCGGCCGGGCCTTTTCGCCAATCTTGTTCAGGGCGATAATCGCATACAGCCGTGCTTTGTCTGTCTTGTCTTTCAGCGCTTCGGCTAATACCGGCAGTGCCTCTTTTTCTTCGCCCCAATCACAAAGTGCGTGCGACGCGGCGATACGAACAATCGCCGCCGGGTCCTTCAGTGATTTTTTAATCGCCGTCTTTGCCCGCTTTATATCGGAAGACCTTTTACAATTATTGTGCAAACCTATCACCGCCCAGTAACGAACAGAAGCATACTTATTGCCCAACGCCTGAAAGTATTTGGGTATCGCTTTTTTGCCCTGGAGGTCTAACTCTTTTACCTTGCGCAGGCGTTCGAGCAGGTCCGTTCGGCCGAGTTTATTCCGCCAGTGCTGCTCATCCTTAGTCGGTGTCTTAGGGCGTTCCGTTGCTGATACTTTGTCGCCGAATTTGAACCGGACCTCGCTGCTGTCCTTAAAGCCGATACGGCAGGCCTTGGCGTGCAGTATTTTGCCCGGCGTGAGCCATACGGATTTTCTATACAGTTTCCAGCCGGTTTTAGTTTCGCCGTCGCCGCTGATTCTGTAAACGAGCGAAGCCCCGGCCGTGGGACAGGCGATTGTAATACGACGTGCGGCTTTACCCGGCGCTCCCGCCTGCCACTTCGGCGACCAGAAAATCGGTTCCGCCGTTTTTTGGTACTGCCCGTCCGGGCGCTTCATTTCGTCAAATTCAGGTTCCGGAATCAGCCCCACATCACCGGTCTCTTTCATCCATTCTTTATGCACTCTGCGCATTCGTTCGAGCACGCTTTTGTACTTCGGATTGTCCGCCAGGTTTTTGACCTCATGCGGGTCGTTAAGCGTATCATATAATTCTTCTACCGGTTTGGTTTCCTCGAAGTACTGTTTCTGCGGCCCTTTTAGTTTTCCTTCGGCGTTGAGACGGCGCATCTCCTGCATTGTCGGCATCTGGTTCATATACTCGATGTCCTGGCCGCGAGTTAAGTGCCACATATAGTTGCGAATATATTTGTAACGCTTGTCGCGCACCGCGCGGATAAGGTCGTATGCCTCATCCATCCGGTCCCTCGCAGCAAAGATATACTCGCGCGGTTTGGCCTTTTGACCACCCAAGAACGCCCTGCCCTGTATGTACTCCGGTATTTTTATGCCCGTCAGCGACAGCATAGTCGGCGCAAAATCAATAAAAGCAACAAGGTCGTCGTTAACGGTGTCGGGTTCGACCGCATCCGGATTGCCCGGCATTGCAAGCTTTCGCAGTTTCCCCGGCACGCGAATAATCAGCGGAATTCTAAGGCCCGAATCGTAAATCCATCGCTTGCCCCGCGGCAGCCCGCGTCCATGGTCGCCCCAGAACCATACTATCGTATTATCGGCAAGCCCTTCGTCTTCGAGCTGTTTGAGGATTTCGCCGACCTGCTTATCCATCAGCGTAATAATATCGTAATACTGCGCCCAGTCTCTGCGAACCGCCGGCGTATCAGGATAATAAGGCGGCAGCACCGCTTTAGACGGGTCATGCCTCTCATCAGGCTTGAGACTCGCCAAACGCTTGAGCATACTTTTGCTTCTATCGCGAATCTTGCTTTCGTGCGAAATGGTAAAATTGAATACGGCGAAGAACGGCTGACCTTCGGCGCGACCATGCCAGTGTGCCGTGCGGCTGCTTTGGTCCCAGGCGCTCGGCGGCGGGTCAAACTGGTAATCGGTTTTAGAGTTGTTCGTGCAATAATAACCTG
>JAUWBX010000199.1 GCA_030609625.1 Phycisphaerae bacterium | reverse complement strand
CCGACGGAGGAGGCTCGTTCCAGCCCGCCGGAGAAGCCGGATCTCCGGTATCATAAGGAGCACCACCCCAGCGCCAGCAACCCAGAAACATCGGTACATTGTTGGCACTTTTTATCTGGGTAGTCCTCCAATTATTCGCAGAGGGATTGCCCCACATAAGAGTTGAGCTCGTTGCGCCAGGCGGTCGGTCATAAAGCCAGTTATTGATTCCATAGCTGCCGCGATAAACCGCTTCCTCCTGGGTATACTGATTGACCATGTCCCACGCGGCAAACGTAGAAAAAGCTCCTTCCTCAAGACTCCTTGTGGCTTTCGGGCAGGTACGCATCCCCTCACCACCCTCTTTATAATAAGGCCTTAGTGGCTCTACCCATACGCCCGCATCCCAGTGCATGAATTTGTTGTCGTTTTCACCGGTATACATCGCAAAGATAACACCCCACTGCTTAAGGTGTGCCCGACACTTGACTGCTTGTGCCTGCTTCTTCACTCGCTGCAGTGCCGGCATCAATATCGCCATCAATAATGCAATGATGGCAATGACCACCAAAAGCTCTATTAACGTAAAACCCGTTAGTCCTAAGGACTCCTTTTGGAGAAGGCAATGTCTTACTTCTAACGGGGTAAAGCCTTTTCCTTTGCGCATATCTGTTTTCCTTCTCTCTCGAAGAAGGTTCTTCCAAACCAAGAATTTTCGCCAGACATTATGAGTCTCGCTGATTTTCTCGTGTGACACAATTATAGCACACTTGGTGGCTATAATGCAAGTTATTGGCAGTAGATTTCTGAGCTAATGAGAACCGCTCCAGCCTAACCTGATTATGTTTTTAAGAGCAAGGTTTTTATGATACCCCATCGAGACGAGTTCTGCGTTTAAATGGTCTCTAACCGGCGAACCTATTTAAGGGTGAATTGAGATATCAACGAGCAAAAATGCAACAATTTACGCTCGGATGAATTCTTGTACCCTACGGGAGGTAAAAAAAGAGCAGGGGCTTGTAGGCTATGACGATATTTTACTTATATGTTGTTTCGGTTCTCCGAGCGCAAAACCTCTTTTCAGTAGTCCTTAAAGTTTCTCATCCACTCCGGCCAGTCCTCGGTTTCAAAATAGCGGTACACGTTAGTATCGGCGAAATCCGCATCGCTGCAACTGTTCTTCCGTGTTCTAAAAGCCTTTAGTTTAACCAGGGAATATCTGTTTTAGTGTAACCCTGTCGTATCCACTCGCGATGCCATTTCAAGTCCCACAAATTATATAGCGGTATTTTTCGAACCGAACCGTCTAAAAAACAGCTGTTTATCGTTCCACTGTGTCGGTCGATGCAGAACCGCCATATTTGACAGCCGCCTGCATCTACCGGGATGTCGGAAAAAAAAATCAAGGGCTTTGGCGGAATGGGGTTTGTATGCAGGGGCAGAGCATGTGTAAAAGCACTATCGGCAAAGAGCGGGACATTATGTGCACCTTTCACAGAAAACCTCTCCCAATGCCGGGCATCTGCTGAGGAGAGACGCTGCTGAACCCATCTACTATGTCCATAGCTGCCCCAATATCCTCTTTGTCTTCCTCCCCACTCAGCTTGCTCGCCTTTGCGGCCCCACATCGTATCAACACTGCCGCGGGCTTCCGTGCCGTCAGTGTCTTGACAGGGCCTTGTCGCTGCTGGGCAGCAGCGAATTTTATCTACATCTGCGTAATATGGGTGTAATACTTCCATCCATTCTCCAAGTCCCTGCGGGATAATCCACACTTTGCCCTCGTGTTCTGTAGCATACATCATCGCAGAACTTGCCCATTGGTGGAGATTGGACTGACAGGCAACCGCCTTCGCCTGTTTCTTGACCCGCTGTAGTGCGGGCATCAATATCGCCATCAATAATGCTATGATAGCAATCACCACCAAAAGCTCTATCAACGTAAAGCCGTCTCGTTTGCGCATAATGCTGCGCCTTTCGGGCTGCGTCGGACTTCGCCCCGACGAGTCTTGTTCGATTGTCTTTAATAGTCTCTAAAGCTTCTCAAGGCCCCTTGAAGTTTGCCATCCAGGGTGCTTCAATCTGCCAATTAGGCAATGGTGCCGTCATATCGAAGTTTTTGGCCCATTTTACCCGCCACAATTCCTTCAGCCAAACCTTCCTGGCCGAATAGTCCAAAAAAACACCATTTATGCCCTGCTGGTGCCGGTTAATGCAAAAGCGGTTCATGGATTCTACGTGAGGCGAGAGCCTTTCGCCGTCAAAGCTGGGGGGCATATCGTCATTCTCCGGTCCACCGCAAAAGAACCAGCAGTCTAAGAACAGCGGAATGTTAGCGCCGCTCTTGACATTGACCGTTCCCCAGTAATATTTAGCGGACTGGCCATAAAGCGGATCTTGCCCGGCCACATAGACCCAGTGGTTGATTCCATAGCTGCCGTACGTACCGACTGGCCCCCACTCTTCGTTTGGCGTCATACCCACCTTGCCCCAGGACGTAAATGTGTCACCACCTGCTGCAAGTGTGCCGGTGACTCCGGGCGGGTAAGTCGGGACCTTAATTTTTGTCGCCATTGGGCAGACCCGTATCTTCTCTTCCCGATAGTAGTAGTCGTACAGGACATTTATCCAACGACCGCCCGACTGTGTGCGTCTGGGAAAGAACCCGTTATTGTCGTCGGTGTACATAACAAAGATAGTGCCCCATTGCTTGAGGTTTGATTGACAAACAACCCCTCTTGCCTGTTTTCTCACCCGCTGTAGTGATGGCATCAAAATTGCCATCAATAATGCTATGATAGCAATCACCACCAAAAGCTCTATTAACGTGAAACTGTTTCCTTTGCGCATCATGTTTGCCCTTCTCTTATCAAAGAGAGACAATGAGTTTCGCTGGTATGCTTATCTGCCATCATTATAACACATTTGCTCGCAGTAATGCAATCCACTGGCAGCACATTTTTATACTTGGAACCAACCAGAACAAAACCAATTGCCTCAAACCAGTCCATCGCTTACAATAACCCGATGATGATTCGTATCTTGTGAATCGTGAGCCGTCACCTGCGACCTGTGCCCCGACACGAGCCACGAACCGCGAATTGAATAATGTTTTGAACATTCGATATTCGGATTTATACCGGATACAAGCTCATTATGTCGGAAGGTCTAAAAAAAATCCTGATAATAAAACCCAGCTCACTGGGCGATATAGTCCTGACTTTGCCGGCCCTGACAGCTTTGCGCAAAAGTTTTCCTGATGCGAAAATTAGTTGGCTCATCCGGCCGGAGTTTGCGCCGCTTCTCGAAAATCATCCTCACCTGACCGAGATAATTCCTTTTGACCGCAGGTTTCTCGGCAAGGCCTGGTTCCATCTCGGTGCACTTGGTTCTCTTATTTCGCTTATTCGGCGGCTCCGCCAGGCCAAATTCGATGCCGTAATTGACTTCCAGGGGCTTTTCAGGACTGCTTCTTTAGCCAGGCTTTCAGGATGTAAAAAACGTTTCGGAATAGCAAACGCCAGAGAATTCGCCCACCTCTTTTACACGCACAAAATCACCCAGACGCAGGATTGTATCCACCTCGTTGATTACTACCTAAAGATAATCCAGGCTGTCGGTGCCTCCGAGCTTGATGTGCACTTTGTATTGCCGCACCATCCCGAGGCCGCCGAGGCCATCGGCGGGTTATTGGCAAGTCACGGCATAACGCCGGACAATTATGTAGTTTTTGTGCCCGGCTCCGCCCAAGAAGACAAGCGTTGGCCTATCGAACGCTTTGCCGAGTTGGCCGAGAAGATTTCAGCACAGTATGGCCTGTCTCTAATTGCCGTCGGCACCGAGTCTGAAGCCGGTCTTATTCAGAAATTACAAAACCTTTCTAAGGTTACAATAGAAAACTTTGCAGGACGGACCTCTCTGAGCGAGCTAATCTGTTTACTGAAAAGAAGCCGGCTGGTGGTAAGCAATGACACCGGCCCAGGCCATATCGCCGCGGCCCTAAGCACACCGTTGGTTTTAATGTTCAGTTGGTCAAACCCTGCAAGGATAGCCCCTTATGAAAGAAGCGAATGTATTGTCGCCCGCGAACCATATACCAGAGGCCGTAAGATAAAAAGCACCGACCCAAAGCACAACGTCGATACCATTACCGTCGATGAGGTCTATCAAAAGGTCCGCGAGCAGATAAAGGTCCAGTGATTGATATCAAAGGTTTCACACCACAGTTATTGACAAAAATTGGAATTATATCGTTTATTCTTTGTGAGTAAATGTGCTTGGATATTTAGCGAACATATCTATAAAGTAAATGGATTCATCATTTTTATCAAATCTGTTTTTTTTGAAAAAATCACTGATAAACACACGACTGTTTTCAACAGTAAATTCCTCAAAGTACTGCATGACATTCCCGTTAAAATTATTGTCTATAGGCAATAATTTAGCATTTCTTAAATTATTAAAATCAATCGAAGACATGTTTATCACTCTGAGGTTCGCATTAATATTCGTCCGGTAATAAATCATATGTTCATTTATATCATATACTATGGACCATTTTGTCGCATTTCCTTGAGCTACATGTCCAAGTATCTCATATGCATAGTTTTTCAAATTGATATCCCCTGAATACTCTGTCCATCTTTTGAGCAAGTCAGCAGCACACACAAAGCGATTAATGGACAAAGGTCCAAGCTCAATCTCTTTACTTTTACCAAAACCTTTATGCTTTTTCAGATACCCATATGATTCATCATAGGTATTATTGGTTAACGTTTTAACAGGCAAAGATTTGCCTGTGTGCACTACCATTTTACCGTCAATAAATTCCACACTTGCTGTTTTACCTGTTCTATCAATCACAAGAAAGTGCAAAGGAACTTCCATGAATTTTTCCCATTTGGCAATTCGAACTTTTTCTTTGGTAGCTATCACATCATCTACCGTGGCACATGTGTCCAACTGATATTGAATCCACTGGAGTGGCGTAACTTCTTGCCGGTTATCGCTTTTAGGGTAAATAGTAGTTTGTAACCACATGTCATTAATAACCAGCCCTTTTTCATTTATGCCACTACTGGGAAATTCTCTTCCCAGAAAGCTGAATGTAACGCTCCCGTATTTTGACACCCAGTTAAGTGGATTTACTCCTTCGGATTTACTTCTGACGGGAAAAGCTGTCTTTGAAAGGTTTCGGGGATTGATAGAAATCACTCCTCCCCCATGTCGCCAATCCATATTTCGACCACAAGCCACATGCCCACTTTTTTCTAAACAGAAGGTGGTGCAGCTATAGGCATCAGAAACTAATTGGAATAAAAATA
>JAUWBX010000054.1 GCA_030609625.1 Phycisphaerae bacterium | reverse complement strand
ACCAGATAGACCTTATCGCCTTTTGTCCCGCTTCGGCCTGCAAAGTTCCTGTTAAACGTCCGCAGACTCACGACCTCATTCGCCGGCGAAAAGCCCTGCCCGATACAAGGCCCGCATCCCGATTCTAAAATCCTGGCGCCTGCTGAAATCATATCCGCCAACGCCCCGTTTTGAGCCAACATATTCAGGACTTCTCTGCTGCCCGGAGCGATTGCGAATTCGACCATATTACTGACACGCCGTCCTTTTAATACCTTCGCCACCATCATCAAATCGGCAAAGCTCGAATTCGTACAGCTACCAATCACGACCTGAGAGATTTCGAGGCCAGCGATTTCGCGGACCGGTTTGACGTTATCCGGCGAAGACGGACATGCCGACATTGGCTCAAGCTCAGCCAGATTTATCTCGATGACGCGGTCATATTCGGCATCTGAATCGGCTGCTAAGGGTTGATAGTCTTTTTCTCGTTTCTGGGCGGCCAGAAATTTTCTTGTTTGTTCATCGCTGGCGAAGATGCTCGTTGTTACGCCTAATTCCGCCCCCATATTTGTTATCGTCGCCCGCTGTGGCACGGACAGCCGTTCTACGCCTTCGCCGAGATATTCGACCACCCAGCCAACGTTACCTTTCGTTGTCAGTATGCTCAACAGCTTGAGAATAACATCCTTCGCAGCCACCCATTCGTTCAATTCGCCGGTAAGTTTTACTCCTAAAACCTTTGGGCATCTCAGGTAAAACGGCCCGCCGGCCATCGCCACCGCCACGTCCAGCCCGCCAGCTCCGATAGCTAACATACCAATTCCGCCAGCGGTCGGCGTATGCGAGTCGCTGCCCAACAGAGTCGCCCCAGGCCTGCCGAACCGTTCTAAATGGACCTGATGACAGATGCCGTTGCCCGCCCGCGAATGATAAACTCCGCACTTTGCAGCTATCGTTTGCAGATACAAATGGTCGTTGTGGTTCTCCGGCCCGAAGCCGGCCATATTGTGGTCAACGTAGCTTACCGACAAATCGGTTTTAACCTTAGCCGCCCGCAGCCCCGTCTTGCGACGGGAGTCGCTGGGGCCTGCCCGCATCGACTCGTACAGCAAAAATGCTGTCGTTCCCGTGGCATCCTGGGTAAGCGTCTGGTCGATACGAATGCCAATCTGCCCGCCGGCCGCGAGCTTGCCCTCTACAAGGTGACTGCCAAGTATCTTATAAACGAGTGTTTGTCCCAATTTTGCACTCCTTGAAAATCAGAATGCACAGTTTAACATAAACGCCAGATTAAGACAAATCTTATGTTCGCATAAATGGTTGAACAATCACCACTCACCAATGCCCAGTTACCAATAATAAGACGGCCTTGTGCTCAATCACACAAGGCCGCCTATAGACAACTAAAAGCAGGGACTATCTTTACGCAACCCGGATACCGATGCGGTGCCGTACATAGTTGTTCAGGCACCCATCAACACATCGCATCACCAATCACGAACAACCACGCCGTCTTCGCCTACTAAATATTTCTCTGAGTCTTTAACTTTAAGATTGTACACCTTGCCGACAAAAGGCATTGCCCTTTTTACAACGCTCTTGATAGCAACTGTGCCGTTTAATGATTTCAACTTCATACCACTTTGCAGATTCTGGGCAGCGACCCATCGTCCGGAATCAAGCATGAAGCAGTGTGCTGCCACAACGCTGATGCGATTCCCGTTTTCGAGCGTTATATCGCGGCATTCGAAGGTTCCTTCGTGCTCTTCAATTTTCTCGATTTGCCCCGCGATTGCAATACAGTTGACTCTACCGACTGTCTGGCCTGCGATAACTTTCGAGATTTGCACGAGCGCGCCATCTACCCACACGGGTGTATCAGCAGGGAAGCATTGCCCCCTCTTTGGCGGTGGTGGTGGCCCTGTGCCTTCACCATCGTGTACCAGAAATGAATCCAGTCTATCACCAGGCTCAGTGGCTCCGGGTATAGGTAAGCCGCCTCGTCGAGGATCTTCGCCGTCCCAGTAGGTGTAAATGTTATCATCATTGATGGCGCAGAATGGTTGTTTTTCAAAAGTTACGTGGCTGTCCATAAACAATACGTTTTGTCCATCTTCCTGGTGGGCAATGGCGTTTCCAACATTGACCGCTCCTCTACCACCGTTAGGGTTGTATGAGGACAACAAGCTGGGGTCCTTGCGTTCCGCAGCGGGAGAGTCTATCCATGGGTTCCGGTCGGCTGCCACCGCCATACCCGGTTCGCTTGACGTGGTCAGGGCATACAGGCCGTAAGGCATGTGGTAGGAGTAGCTGCAGTGCTTTAATGGTTCCTCGCCGAAGTCCCAGAGGTCGATAAGATCCCTGGCGCCTTGGCCGTAGTCGGAGGGCTTAAATTCTCTGGTCCCGGAATCACCCTTGCAGAGAAATGACTTTGGCGTTACCTCGGCATACTTGACCAGAAGATAGAAGCTGGAGGTAACGGTTGCCTGGCCACCGCTGCCGTCGGTGCCGCTTAAGCCGTAAGCAGCGAACCGGTTATCGGCCAGCCAGTCCACACGGTCGCCCCAAATGCTGTTTCTTCCGCCGGCACGCGGAAACTCGTCTTCGTAATCGTTGCTGTAGATAAGCACTGCCTTGCCGATGCCGGACAGATTCGTCCCGCAGATAAGTCGATGGGCAATCTGCCTGACCCTGGCCAGTGCAGGCATTAAAATGCCCATCAACAGAGCTATGATCGCAATTACGACCAGAAGCTCGACTAATGTAAAACCTTTCCGTTTCATTTTCTTTCTCCTTCACTTTCTCGGAGATTCGCACGACCGACCGTTCTTAAGCACATTTCGATAATCTCTTTAATAACAATAAGTACAACCAACTACCGGGCCCGCACTATGACAGTCCCTGCCAAAGAGTAACGTATAGCACTAAACGCCGTTTTTTTGCGAATCTCCATTGTTCTGTTTTTTCGCTCAAAAACGGTCGGTTCAAAACAAGTTAACAAAACCGGTTTTTCGCCGAGAAAGTCCGCGCAAGTCAGGCCGTCCCACGTTCAAAGCTGCTCTTAGCTCAATCGTGTAAGCCATCCCTCAGACAGGTTCAGGATATGAAATAAGAAAGCAAATATGATGACGACTTAGATTATAATAAGTCTTTCAAACCTGCCTTTTGGTCAAATTTTCCATGTCGGCGCAAGTCCTGCGCGCAAAATTCTTCTCCACTCAAAAACATACATTAAACTTCAAAAAAACCTCTCGGCAGGCAGGTTTGTGATATGAAATTAAGAAGGCAAATATGATGACGACTCAAATTATAATAAGTCTTTCAAACCTACCTGTCTCTATTTACTTATACGGCAAAACAGTTTCTTTGTTGTTTAAATTTCGTCAAATTTCTCTTTTTTCTTGAAATTTTACACAGTTTTACTCTACGCCTTTGTTTTCAGCCCGGAATCACAGATGCGCTGCAGCGGTCTTTTTCTCTCTGGTGTCGGCTAAACACGTCCGGGCGGTCTTCTGTTTTTCCCTGTCATTTTCTTGGCCGAATCGCCCAAGTCTTCACGCATTTGTTCAGCAAGGCCCAAAAGCCGCTCGACCACATCCGGATATTGTGAGGAGACATCATGCTGCTCGCCTATATCTTTTTCTAAGTCAAACAACACCAGACCGATTTTAGCCTGCTCATATTTGACCGGCGTACCGCCTGTGCCGCCCTTGCGTCCGCCTAATGAGCGGTAACTATGTGGCAGGTGAAGTTTCCACTTTCCGCTGCGGACCGCTTCGAGCGCCCAACTGCGATAGTAGAACAGCGCTTCGTGCGGACTCTTGGCGCCGGGCTTACCTGACATTAACGGCCAGATGTCCTTGCCGTCAATACGCCGAGTCGGCAGTTCTGCTCCGGCTAATTTCGCAAACGTCGGCAAAATGTCCATTGCCGAAGCCGGTTCATTGCAGACAGTACCGGCTGGTATTTGGCCCGGCCAGCACATAATCGTCGGCTCACACTGGCCACCGTCGAACGTCGTACCCTTGCCCTCACGCAGCGGTCCGGCAGAGCCAGCGTGGTCACCGTAGCTCAGCCACGGGCCGTTGTCAGAACTGAATATTACCAAAGTTTTTTTATCGACGCCTAATCGTTTCAGTGTTGAAAGAATCTGTCCCGCCGACCAGTCGATTTCCATCATGACGTCACCATACAGACCCTGTTCGGATTTGCCCTTGAATTTGTCGGAGACGAACAACGGTACGTGCGCCATCGAATGAGGCAGGTACAGAAAGAACGGCTGGTCCTTGTTCTTCTCAATGAACCGAACGGCACGCTCGGTGTACCATGTGGTCAGTTGCGTCTGGTCGGGATTGTATTCGATGACCCTTTCGCCCTCAATAAGCGGCAGGTCGGGAAATCTTTTATTAGTCGGGTGGTACGGCCACATATCGTTCGAGTAAGGCAGGCCGAAGTAGTCGTCGAAGCCGTGGCGCATCGGCAGGAATTTGGGATGGTGTCCCAAGTGCCACTTGCCGTAGCAGGCAGTAGCGTAACCGAGCGGCTTGAGGACTTCGGCGATTGTCTGCTCGGCACTGCTTATGCCGATTTTCGCACTGGGGCCTATTACATTCGGCAGGCCCACTCGCTGCGGGTAGCAGCCGGTCATCAGGGCCGCACGAGACGGAGTGCACGATGCTGCGGCAGCGTAGAAATCCGTGAACTTCACACCTTCAGCCGCCATCCGGTCGAGATTGGGCGTCTTATATCCTTTGGCACCGAAGACACCGACATCGGCGTAGCCAACATCATCGCAGAATACAATAACCAAATTCGGCCTGTCCACAGATGCTCGGCTCGAAGTCTGCTCAAAGACACTGCCGCAACCCGGGACCGCCAGCGCCGCCGCCGTCAGGCCTGCTGTCTTTAAGAAATCACGTCTGTTTAAATTTTTGTCCATTGAAAAAACCTCCTGTTTCTTATTTGGCTTTACGAATCCAGTCGTCACATAACTTGCGCAGCCGGACAAGGACATCGGAATATTCCGGCTTCTCGGTAAGATTATACGCTTCTATGGGGTCGTTTTGAATATCGAATAGTTCTTCGACCATCGGACGCTGTTCGAAATAGCGAATATACTTCCAGCGTTTGGTCCGGACAGCCTTACATCGAACACTTCTCTCAAGCACCTTCCGGCGCTGGCTGCCGGCGTTTGACAAGGCCGGCATAAAGTGCGAGGTAAAATAATTTTCATGAAAAGTCGAATCGCGCCACTTTTTTTGTTCACCTTTGACAAGGCCAAGCAAACTTTTTCCCTGCATCGCCGCTGGTATTTCAACGCCAGCCATATCTAACATGGTCGGTGCAAAGTCAATGTTCACCACCAATTCCCGGCGGCGACTTCCTCGTTTAGATGTATCGAGACGAGGGTCGAAAATAATCAGAGGCGTGCGGATAGATTCCTCATATAAAAGGCACTTGCCGCCTAATCCCTTAGAGCCGCAAAAATAGCCATTGTCCGAGGTATAAATAATGACCGTATTATCATCCAGCTTCAAACGCTTTAACTCATCGCGTATCCGCCCAATCACAACGTCGATTCCGCTGATACACTGATAATGTATCTCCATAAATTCCTGATACTTTTCGGGGCCGGCTTCTTTTTGGTAAACCCTGCGTCCGCGCCAGTGTTCCCGAACCACCTTCGGCAGCTTCTCGAAATACTCATCTCCGTCGTTTATCCGGCGGGGAATTTTCACGTCTTTATACATATCCTTGTAGGCCGGGTCCGGCTGGGTTGGGCCGTGCGGGGCCTTAAAACTAATCGAAAGGCAAAAGGGTTGGCCCGGCTCGCAGTCCTCGAAAAATTCCACAGCCTGCTCGCCCATAATCTGCGTCAAATGCTTCCCATTCTTGTCTTTAGGGAAGTACCTACCCTGTCCGGGAAAACCATACCAGGCGTCAAATTTATCTGCGGGCATATATTCCTGCTTTTTCCACAAATGCCCCTTCGAATCTCGACTGCCGTCCGGATTAAGCGGACAATTCCGGATTTTGTCTTTGCTAACCGCAAAACCGAACTTGCCGATAAATCCTGTTCGATACCCTGCTTTTTGTAAGAGGCGGGGATAACTTTTATCAAATTCGGCGTACGATATCGTTTTGTTGGAAGGCCGCTCGAAATTGCACTGGTGCCGGCTCTCGAACTGGCCCAGCATTACACTGGCCCGGCTGGCCATACATATCGAAGTGGTCAGAAAAGCATTCTCGAAAAGAACTCCCTCGGCGGCCAGACTGTCCATATTGGGCGTCTTGATTACGGGATTGCCCATACACCCCATTAAGTCCCACCGCTGGTCATCAGACATCAGAAAGATGATATTAGGCCGTTTTTGAACTTGCGTATTTCCGCTCAGACGTCGCGTGCCGCTCGCGCACCCAGACACTGTCAACACCGTTGCACCTAAGCCTATTGCCTTTAGAAACTCGCGTCGATTCATTAAATTCTCACCTCTTTCCACTAAGCTCTGCTGTGGCCTTGCTCTTTATACTTTTCAAGCAGCTCCGTCAGGCACTCCACGATTTGAGGATATTTGTTCCACAAGTCATTGCGTTCATACGGGTCCTCTTTTAGGTTATAAAGCTGTCCCGGAGTTCCGGTTTCCGGTTTTTTGCCGCTGGGACGAACCCACCCGCCGGATGTTTTCGTATCGAGTATCAACTTCCACTTGCCCTGACGTATAGAGAATACCCCAAAAACAGAATGGTGAACGATAGCCGGCCGAATCGGCTTGTCAAGCTCTTCACCTAAAAGAGCAGGAAGAATATTAAAGCTGTCCGGACCAGCATCATCGGGTAGTTCCGCTCCCACGATAACTGCACAGGTCGCTATCAGGTCGGTCAGGCAGATAACCTCATCGCTGGTACTGCCCGGCTCAATCTTTCCAGGCCAGCGGGCAAGGAAAGGAATACGATGTCCGCCTTCCCAGATATGTGACTTAAAGCCCCGCAACTTACCTGACGATTTGTGACCCTCCCGGCCATGACGAGGGCCGTTGTCGCTGGTAACAATTAACAACGTATTTTTCGTCAGCTCCAAACGCTCCAGTGCATCAAGAATTCGGCCCACACACCAGTCGGTCCAGACAAGCATATCACCGCGCGGGCCGTCCTGACTGCGGCCTTTAACAAAACCCGGCGGCAGCCACGGAGCGTGCGGCGAAGAAAGGGGCAGGTATAAAAAGAATGGCTTCGCAGGGTGGTCTTTACAATTGTCCTCCATAAATTCAACGGCTTTGCGGGTAAATACCGTATCGACCTGCGTGACATCAAACCCATCAGCCACCCAGCCGGGACGTGGACGGTAGTCGGTATGAACACTTTTGTCTATCGGCATCATCTTATTCGGTATCCCGACTGTATGCCTGTTCTCAATATAGCAAAATGGGCCGTCAATCGTCGAACAGGCAGCCGTATAATACGCGTAATCAAAACCCAAATCCGCCGGACCACCGTTAACCGGCTTGGTGAAATCTACATTCATCCCCTTCTTGGGGTCTCCGTCCTGCCACGAAGAATATTTGGGGCCATCTTTGGCGTTACCCACATAGCCGTTGTGCCGGGTCCAGCCCACGCCCAGATGCCATTTGCCGATACAGGCCGTCCGGTAACCCTGTTTCTGCAGGAGCGAGCCGACCGTAGTTCGAGTCGGCTCTATCAACGGATTGGTATAACCGCCCACGACACCGCTTTTCAGCCAGGTCCTCCAACAGTATCTGCCCGTCAGCACACCGTAGCGAGTGGGGGTGCAAACCGCTGACGGCGAATGGGCATCCGTAAAGCGAACGCCTTGTTTAGCTAACTTGTCTATATTCGGCGTGGGAATCTTCGATTCGGAATTGTAGCAGCCCACATCACCATAACCCATATCGTCAGCCATAATAAAGACAATGTTCGGACCTCGGGGACTCCTGCTGGTAAGCTCGCGCGCAGCACTACCACATCCCGGTATCGTCAGTGCTGCCGCACTTAGACTTATAGTCTTTAAAAAGTCTCGCCGATGAATGTCTTTTTTCACAAGGCTCTTCATATCTTATGCTTTTTTGCCGGGCTTTTTTACAGGCCAGGGCTGCACATCGCATCTGGCTTCCCAGCTTTCATACATCGCCTTTAACTGTTCAACTGTTCGTGTGTACTTTTGTGAAAGGTCATTTAGTTCGGTGCGGTCGGCTTCGAGGT
>JAUWBX010000202.1 GCA_030609625.1 Phycisphaerae bacterium | reverse complement strand
AAGAGCCTATGATAGAAGCAAATTTAGTCTTGGGTTTGAGAGCATTTGCCAGGAAAGTTGCATAAGCCGCACACGGATGCGGCCCTATCAGAACCGTAGGTGAGCCAATGACCACCGTTGCCGCATCTACCAATGCCATTGCAAGTTTGCCTATATCGACCGTCGAAAGCTCAAACTGCCTTACTGTAATGCCTCTGTCCATCAAGGCCTCGACAAAATATGACGCCATTTTAGCTGTGCTGCCGTGCATCGAAACATAAGCCAGTACCACCTCATTTTTGACGGTCTCAGAAGCCCAGTCCTTATAAGCATCAACAATGAACTTGGGCCGATTATGTACCGGACCATGACTTGGGGCTATTGTTTCGATTTCCATATCATTAAGCTTTGCCAGGTTGGCATTTATCTGCCGTCTGAATGGCATCATAATCTCAGCGAAATATCGCTTTGCGGATTCATAGACCACCGCTTCATCGTCAACGAATAGACTGCTGGAGGCAAGGTGAGCACCAAAGAAATCGCATGGAAAAAGTATCTTATCCTCTTTAAGATATGTGCCCATAGTCTCCGGCCAGTGCACCCACGGAAGGTAAACAAACTGCAGAGTCTTGTCGCCTAACGAGAGCGTTTCGCCGTCTTCGACCGTGATAAATTTATCGTCTTCTATGCCGAGCAGGTCAATCAGCATACCCTTACACTTGGGGTTTGTTACTACCTTTGCATCCGGATATACCAGCAGAACATCAGGCAGAGAGCCGGAATGGTCCTGCTCTGCATGATGGGCAATAATGTAGTCGATTTTATTAATCCCAAGTTTGACAAGATTGTCTAATAAAACTTCTGTCTTGGTTGGGTCCACCGTATCGAGCAATGCCGTCTTGTTACTGCCCTTTATCAGGTAGGAATTGTAACTGGTCCCATCCGGCAGCGGAATTAGCCTGTCAAACAGTCTGCTGTCCCAGTCAATTGCCCCAACGGCGTAAACACTTGGTTTTAGCTGTCTCATTTATCTATCTCTTTTACCGCTTTTAATGCCGCTTCGTAATCCGGTTCGTCGGTCAATTCATCAACTATCTGTATATACCTGATAATCCCCTCTGCGTCCACCACAAATACTGCCCGAGCCAGAAGCCGCAATTCCTTGATAAGAACGCCGAATGCATTGCCGAATTCCGCTTTGCGGTGGTCTGAAAGTGTCTGGACATATTCGGCGTTTGCTGAGCCGCACCAGCGTTGCTGTGCAAACGGAATGTCCATACTGATAGTCAGCACAACTACATCATCACCCAGCGATGCAGCTTGCTCGTTGAACTTTCTGGTCTGCGTATCACATACCGGAGTATCCAGAGACGGGACTGAACAAATCACACAAACCTTTCCCCGAAAGCCGGAAAGTTTAACCGGTGATAAATCATTGGCCAGCACTTCTACATCCGGCGCTGTGTCACCTACCTTGACTTCGTTGCCTTCCAGGGTCAAGGGATTTCCTTCGAATGTCACAGTAGCTTGCGTATTCTCCATAATACACCTCATTTCATTGTCCGTACCTTTCCTTCGATTAGTAATTTGTAGCTTCCAGTTCAAAATATGCCTGCGGATGTGCACAGGCGGGGCACACATCGGGAGCTTCCGGGCCTTCGTGTACATAGCCGCAGTTTTTGCAAACCCATCTTACCGATTTTTCGCGCTTGAAAACAACCCCATTGGTTATATTCTTAGCCAAAGCGACGTATCTGTCCTCGTGCCGCTTCTCAGCAACTGCAATATTCCGGAACACCTCCGCTATTTCATCGAACCCTTCCTTTTCCGCGACCTTGGCGAAGCTCGGATACATCTCGGTTGTCTCGTAGTGTTCACCTGCTGCTGCCGCCTTTAGATTTTCGAGCGTATTACCGATAACACCAGCCGGGAACGCTGTGGTAATTTCCACTTCGCCGCCCTGCAAGAACTTGAACTCACGCTTGGCGTGCTCCTTTTCCTGATTGGCCGTCTCTTCAAAAATCGCCGAAATCTGCACATACCCTTCCTTCCTGGCCTGGCTGGCAAAATATGTGTACCTGTTTCTTGCCTGTGATTCACCTGCGAACGCCGCCAACAAATTCTTTTCTGTCTGACTTCCTTTAAGTTCCATAAGATACCTCTCTTTCGTAGAACAATTACTAATCAACATAGTTCATTTACTAACTGTTGCAGTTTTTACCGCGCAGCTCCACAAATCAGCTTTCATCAGGGAGTTGCTCCCCGAAGTAAATCCTTAACCGATACAAAGCCGACCTTTTTACCGAGTTCTGTGATAACCAAATGCCGAATGCGGTGTTCGGTCATTGTATGATAGATTTTGTGAATAGGCGTCTTAACATCCACGGAAATCAGGGGAGAACTCATAATTTCTTCGACCTTGACCGTATCGAGATTTGCACCTGCGGCAAGGACATTTCGTACAATATCAGCCTCGCTGACGATACCCACGGCGTTATCTTCAGATTCGCCCACAAGAACACTGCCAACACGATAACGTTTCATCATCTCAATGGCTTCAACTACCATCTTGTCCGGTGCAATCATAGGCGGACCTTTAGTCATAATTTTTCGAACCGGCTCAGCAGCGGTGCGTCTAAGATATACAAACCAATATACAATACCAACTAAAAGGCCACCTCCAATAATATTCCCCAGAGACACAGGCAGAAGATTCCTTACGAGAAAACCGAAAATTGTTAGTCCTGACAGGTCAGGAACCTGACCGAGCAATCCTTCTGCCGCGGATAACACCTGTGTATTGTGTTTGAGGACAAGTCCGGCCGGGACAAAATACATATTTGCGACAGAGTGCTCGAAACCGAGAGTTACAAAAGCCGTGATAGGGAATATTATAGCCAGCACTTTATCGGTAACGGAACGACCACTGCAACAGAGCCAAACCGCAAGACATACCAGTATGTTACATAATATCCCCCGTGACAGTGCCTGGACAAACGTCAGGTTAACCTTTCCATTTGCTATCATAAGTGCCTTGACGCCCACGGAAGCTCCTGCCGCGGTCCATTGTCCGCTTTGGGAAAGTAAAAACACCATAGCCAATGAACCTACAAGATTGCCGCAAAAAACAATTGTCCAGTTGCGAAGAAGCCTTTGGAGTGATATTTTTCTGCTGACATAAGCCATTACTATCAGGTTATTCCCCGTGAATAGTTCTGCACCGGCAACAATGACCAAAACCAGTCCAAGGCAAAAGACCAGCCCCCCAAGCAGTTTTGTCAGGCCCAAACTCAAAGACGAATCATGAATTACATAAGTGTACAGTATCGCTCCAAACGCGATGAAGGCACCGGCCAATATAGAAAGAGTAAACATCGAGAGAAAGTCAAGATTACCTTTAACAATTCCTGCTTTTTCCACCCGGGCGGCCATTTGAGCCGGAGTATAGGCATCAATGTCGAAATTTTCCATTTTATTCCACCTTTTATTTGCGTTGGTTTTCGATGTCCCGAGAAACCAACTGACCATTATTGTCTATTTACATAAATCGCATATCCCTTCGACATATACGGTTTTTCTAAGAACCGTGAACCTTTTAGCAATTGCCGCTGGTAGCTTTATATTGTCAAAGGGCTTATGGTGAAAATCAATAATCCTTTTGCATTTTACGCACTTAAAATGCTGATGTTTCTCTAATCCGCCGTCAAACCGCTTGGCGTCGCCCGAGCCTTCTACCACAAAAGCCACACCAATCTCATTTAGCGTCAGCAGTGTTCTATTGACCGTATCCAACGATATACTTGGAAATACCTTTTTTACCTTTTCATACAGCATTTCCGCCGAAGGATGCTCGCTTGTCTTTAGAAGCTCTCTGTATATTGCTATCCTCTGTGGCGTAACTTTTAAGCCGGCCCGTCGGCATTGAGACGCAAACCAGCGGGTCTTTTCATCTAATTCGGCACAACTGATTTCCTTTTTTGCTTTATTCATAATGGCTACTAAATAGTATATATTCCTATTTGTCAACTATGTTCTCAAAATTTTTTAAAATTTTTTAATACATCCTTTTGCCTCTTAAAGTGTCCTGTTTTAATCAATTATGCTGGGAATTATACCCCCTGATAAATAGACTTATACAAACTCAGAAATGACTCTGAGTTTTTTTTGAACTATGTTTTACCAACTGAACCCAGAGTAACACGCTCAAACTTATTTAGCTGTATCCTCAATCGGAAAATGCCATAAAGCCGTTCTTGAAAAAGGTCAGAGTCAAAAAAGCAAACGCACTGATTGACGTAACAATCGATTATTCCCGATTGGCCGACTTCGATAAAACCACTCAGTTCAAAGACGCTCTCCAATGCGCATGCTCCGCGTAAGCGGACCTTACTTGAGCATCCACATCGCCACCGACTCCTGGTCTTTCACAAACACGCGGTTCCCCGAGATTATCGGATGGGCATAGGTCGGCGTATCGGCCACTTTGTAGCGAGTGATCTCGCTATACTCTTTGTCGCTGGGTTTGTAGATTATCAATTCAGAATCGTTGGCCAGGACTACCAGACAAGAGCCGGCGCTGACAATGGCTGCGAAACCGCGGCTGCCGCGCGGGCTTGTGTCGGTCCAGGCCGTCTGGCCGGTCTGAGCATTGATGCAGTAGAGATTGCTGCGATCAGTGAGGCCGAAGAGCAGGCCGTCCCTGAGCACCGGCGTGTTGAACTGCGGGGCAAGCTCTGGATTGCTCCAAAGCTCTTTGGCGGCAAAGCCATCCCCCTGCTTCTCGATCCTCACGGCCTTTGCACCCCGGCCCGCACCAGTGTAGATTACCGTTTGTCCATCGACTATCGGTGTAGCAGCGTTGTAAGCCCTCCTCGGAGGCGCGAACGGGAGTTGCCACAGGAGTTTTCCATCGGCCACGCTGACCCCCACGATGCTTTTCTCGGTTGGCGTGACGATCTGCCTGGTGCCCGCTGCTGTCAACAGGGCGGGCGAGCCATAGTCCGGACCTTCTTCGCCCCAGCGCCACTTCTCGCTGCCGGTGGCCAGGTCATACGCAATGATTGCCCCATTACCCTGCCCGCCGAGATGCGCGATGGCCATCCCGTCCACAATGATCGGCGACATTGCCGTGAAGAATCTGGGCACGACCTTGGGGAACGGGTCCTTGCGCCACATGAGCTTGCCGGTGGCGGCATTTAGGCAGGAGAGTACCCCGCCGACGCCCAGCGTGACGACCTTTCCATCTGCCACCGTGGGCGAGCTTCTGGGCCCCGGGTGCCGGGAAGCCGCTCCGGTCACGGCCTGCGCC
>JAUWBX010000520.1 GCA_030609625.1 Phycisphaerae bacterium | reverse complement strand
AGGTTCACACCCGTATTGACCATTGTCGCCATAATACGCATACTGCGAGTTACTATCGTATCAATAAACATTGTGCCCAATACAGGTGTGCGGATTTTGATGAAATCTATCACCCGGCGGCCAGTTAAAGTCCTTGCCCAGTAATATAATCCCACCGACATCAATATCACTGCTGTCAGGAAAACCGTCATGGCTTGAAAATTCCCTAACATTTTGCTGAAACCAACTAAAACTTGAGTAATTTTTGGCAGCGCAGCCCCCTTTGATTCATAAATCCTCATAAACCTCGGCAAAACAAAAAACATCAAAGTCCCCGTTGCCGCCACGGCCATTAGCGCCATTATAAATGGATACGTAAGTGCCCCTTTGATGCGTTTGCGTGTTTCGGATTCGAAGTTCAGATAGCCGCTGAGCACGCTAAGCATTTCCGCCATTCTGCCGGACGCTTCCGAGGCCTTCACCATACTGATAAACATTGTATTGAAAACCTTCGGATAGCCAGTTAATGCTTTTGAAAAGTTCTCTCCGCTTTTGACCGTTTTGGCCACATCCATAATTATCATCTTAAACGTTCCATGCTCAGTCTGCCCTGCAATGGCATCAAGAGCATCGCTAAGCACCACTCCACTATCAAGCATCACCGATAACTGTGTTGTGAATAGTATAAGCTCCGCCTGCTTGACCTTTGCTCTACAGAGCTGCTGGCGCATCGGTAGCGTAGTTTGTGACCGGGCCGGGCCATAATCTTTTTGCATCTGTGAGCTCGAATCGGTTTCGACGTCCCTAAAGGCCCCGGAACCGTCTCTTCCTTGTCCCTGCTCGTTGCCGGCGGGCGGTAACTCTCGGCCTTTCTTTGCAGAATCAAGCTCTTCTGTAGTTTTTGTTGCCGAAACAGTCATTTATTCTTATCCCGCATTGCGGATACAGTATTGTGTACAGCCAAGCGCATCAAACCTCTGTTTGCGCTGTTCTCAATACTTCCTCAATAGATATAATTCCTGCCTTTACCTTTTCGATTCCATCCAATTGCAAAGAAACCATTCCGTTTTCAAGTCCCTTTGCTCTTAATTTCTTTAAGCTATGCTGCTCATTAATCATTTCCATAATTTCATCATTCGGCACAAACAACTCGTGAACGGCAATTCGACCGGCATAGCCAGTGTTCCGGCATTTCTTACAACCTACGCCGCGATAAAATTTCGTGGCTTCTCCACCTGCTTCTTCAACGACCTTCTTTATACTCGTCGGTGGCTCATACTCTGTTTTGCAATTCGGACATATCTTTCGCACAAGTCGCTGGGCCAAGACCGCAATCAGCGAAGCACTTACAAGATAAGGAGCCACGCCCAAATCCAGCAAACGTGTTATCGCACCGGGGGCATCATTCGTGTGCAGAGTTGAAAGAACCAGATGACCTGTTAGTGCTGCCTGCACCGCGATATTGGCAGTAGGCTCATCACGAATCTCGCCAACCATTATTATATCCGGGTCCTGCCTTAATAAACTACGCAGGGCTGTCGAAAATTCAAAACCTGCACCTTCGTTTACCTGGAACTGATTTATACCTTCAATATTGCACTCCACCGGGTCTTCCACCGTGCAGATGTTAACCTCATCGTTGTTTAACTCAACAAGTGCCGCATAAAGGGTGGTATTTTTACCTGAGCCGGTCGGACCTGTTACCAAAACTATACCGTTTGGATATTGTATCATTTTTCTGAACAACCGGAGATTTTCAT
>JAUWBX010000153.1 GCA_030609625.1 Phycisphaerae bacterium | reverse complement strand
ATGTCGAAGTGAAGTCAGAGAAAATATCGAATATCGAACAAGGAATGTCGAATTTCGAAGGGAAAGGTTAAGGATACTGACAGGCATTGAGGCGAGGTGGGCGGCCCTTTGTGGCCGCCCTAACCTTGGTAGTAACAACGCATCAGGGCAACCACATGGGGTTGCCCCAACGTTTAACAGCGCTTTGTTGTTTGAAACTCAACGATTTCTCTGTTGTCTGCCTGCGCCCTCTTGGCCGCCTGGCCGACTACCTGGCGTCCTTGTTCTCCGTTCGCCCCGTTCGCCCCGTTCGCCTTGAGGTCTTTGGCCTGTTCCCGGCCTGTCTCCAGGTCCTCTTCGGCCACTACCTCTGGTAATCAGCCTTTCGAGAAGCTGGGCGGTCTCCTTGGCTTTCTCTTTTACTGCCGCCGCCTGAATCGGCTTGAGGTCGCCAACATTGACTATAATGTATTGTCCGGCTTCTGCCGCTGGCTGCCTTCGACCCTGAAGTCTGGCGACCTGTGCGATGATTGTCTGAAGTGTGTTCTGCCGGTCCTGGCGGGCCTTCCTATACTTTTCCATTAGTTTTGCTCTTTCGTCCTCGGGAAGGTCTCGAAATCCGCCTGTAGGCCGTGTGGTCTGCGCGGCTTTGAGCTTCGCCAGTTGTGCCTCAATCGCTTTAATGGCCTTGAGTTGGTCTTCACGCCCCATAAAACCGCCACGTCCGGCGCTAAATCTTTCACGCATCTGGGCCCTGAACTTCTCCCTTTCCTCCTCTGACATGTTCTCAAATCTCTCTCGCATTTTGGCTCTTTCTTCCTGAGAGAGGTTTTGCCGGCCTTCGGTGGCGCGCCTACCTCCTCTGCCTTCCGCCTGCCCAAATGCGGCCCATGCCACAGCCAGAAGCACTACAACAGCGACGATTGGAATTAGATACCTCTTCATAATATTAGCCTCCAAAACAAATTAAAAAAGGTTACGAGCCAACTAACTTCCACTCTGGAAATCAGTGTTTTTACAGCTCTCACATTATGTATAGACGCAAATCCAGAACCTTTTATTGCGATAATCTGTAAAAAGTCCGATAGTTCTGATAATGTGTGAGGCCGGACACCGCAAAGACAGATACCATCAGAAATCCACTCCGCAACCGTTGAACGTAAGCCCACGCCTAACAGGTAGGGGGGCTAAATTGCATTTTTAACTTCACCTAAGAAAGTCGAAATCTTAGCAAGCATTTTCTCTCTGTCGTTTAGGTTATTCTCTATTAGTCCCACAATTTTTGAGCCGATTATCACGCCGTCGGCCCCCGCCTGAGCGACGGCTGCCGCATGTTCGGGTTTGCTGATTCCAAAACCCACGCACACCGGCACATTAGTAAGCTCCTTCAATTTACCGATTAGCCCTTCAATCGTATCGGAGAGGTTTTCTCTGCTGCCGGTAACACCCAACAGTGAAACGGTATAGATAAAGCCGGTAGTTTTGGAAGCAATCAGCTTCATTCTCTCAGGCCCGGTGACAGACGTTACCATAAAAACTGTATCAAGACCCGCCGATGCGGCAGGACCAATAATCTCATCGGCATCATCAATACTCAAATCGGCAACCAGAACGCTGTTGACGCCGGCCTTGTGGAAATCGTTGAAGAATTTCTCTGTGCCGTACTGATAAACCAGGTTGTAGTACATCAAAAGTCCGATTGGAACATCCCTGTAATCCTTGACCTTTCGGATAAACTTTAGGGCCTTTCCCAAATTCATTCCGCTTTTCATTGCGCGGATATCAGCCTTTTGAATTGTCGGCCCATCCGCTATCGGGTCGGAAAACGGTATCCCCAATTCAAGAACATCAGCCCCGGCATCGATAGCTGTTTTTACGATTCTCACACTCGTATCAAAATCCGGGTCGCCTATCACGAAAAACGGTATCAACGCCGTTCTATTTTGTCCTTTTAGTTCTGAAAAAACCTGATTGTATGTCTTCATCAATAAAATCCTTCTTTTGTCCAAGTAGTCAATATCGTAGATCCGCCGTCTTTTGGCGGAGTCAATTTTCCAAGGGTCTGCGTTTCTCGACAATTGAAACATCTTTATCACCCCGGCCGGAAAGATTCACAACCACTATTTGGTCGGCGTCCAGCTTGCCCTTCTGACCGACAAGATAGGCTAAAGCATGTGCGCTCTCCAGCGCCGGCAGTATCCCCTCACTTTTGCTCAGCAGCCCGAATGCGTCGAGCACCTCGTCGTCTTCTGCCGCAACATATTCTGCTCTGCCGGTATCTTTCAGCAAACAATGTTCCGGCCCAACAGCCGGATAATCCAGCCCCGCACTTACCGATTCGGTATCATGAATCTGGCCTTCCTCGTCCTGCAGCAGATAGGCCTTTGCACCGTGCAGGATACCTACGCTTCCAACCACCAATGTCGCAGCGTGCTTGCCGCTGTTCAGGCTCCTGCCGCCTGCTTCAACACCAATTAGTCTGACGTCTTTGTCATCTATAAAGCCGGAGAAAATACCTATTGCGTTACTGCCTCCGCCCACACAAGCCACAATCATATCCGGCAGTTTGCCTAATTGTTCGAGGCATTGCTGCCTGGCCTCTTTGCCGATACAGGTTTGAAAATGTTTTACTATCGTGGGATACGGATGTGGGCCACAGGCTGAGCCGAAAAGATAAAACGTATCGGTAACGTGGCCCGTCCAGTAGCGAAGCGCATCGTTGATGGCATCCTTCAATGTCCCCGTCCCGCCTTCAACGTCAATCACTTCTGCCCCGCAGAGTTTCATCTTATGAACGTTGACGCTCTGCCGCTCGATATCGATTACGCCCATAAAGATTTTTGTTTCCATCCCGAACAATGCCCCAATCATCGCCGTAGCCAGGCCGTGCTGGCCGGCGCCGGTCTCGGCAATGAGCTTGGTCTTGCCCATATATTTGGCTAAAAGGCCCTGTCCGAGCGTGTTGTTGACCTTGTGTGCTCCGCCGTGAAGGAGGTCCTCGCGTTTTAGATAGACCTTGAAACCGACATGCTCGCTGAATCTTTTCGCATAATAAAGAGGGCTGGGTCTGCCGGCGTATTCTCTCGAAAGCTGCGACAGCTCCGCCACAAACTGCTGGTCTTCATAGAAACGATAAAAAGCCTCTTCCAATTCTTCCAATACGGGTATCAAAACCTCCGGCACATAGAAACCGCCATAATCCCCGAACCTGCCCTTGTATTTCATAATTCATTCCTCATATTTCGTATCTCGTACAAATCCGAAACCTAAAGTTTAGAGTGCCTAAAGTGAGCTAAAGTGAACTAAAGTTAAAAAAAAGAATATCCGATCCAGCACCAATTTTGTCATATAAATTGGTGCTGGATTCCTTATTGGATATTCATTATTTGTTCCTTTTAACTTTAGGCACTTTACACTTTAGGCACTTTAGTTCACTTAGTATTGTTTCGGATTTCGTATTTATCCTCTTAGGTGTTGTATATTTTCAAACAGTTTTTTCATTTTCTTATGGTCTTTTTTACCCGGCTCAGCTTCTATCCCGCTGCACACATCAATTCCATAAACTCCTAATTTAACCGCTTCCGCCGCGTTATCGGGATTTATCCCACCGGCTAAGAAAATACGTTTGCCGATATGCCCTATGACGTTCCAGTCAAAAGTCAGCCCCGTGCCGCCGTACTTCTCAGGGTTGAAAGCATCTAACAGAATAGCATCCGTGAAAAAGCTGTCCGCTCTTTCGATGTCTGTTTGGTCTTTTACACGGATTGCCTTCATCGTCTTTACATTATGAGAAAGGAATAATCGGCAGAACTCCGGGTCTTCGTCGCCATGCAATTGGACCCAATCTAACTGGCAGAGATTTGTCGTCTCGTTGATTTGCTCAATCGGAGCATTCACAAACACACCGGCGGTATCCATAAAAGCCGGCAGCTTGCTTATTATCTCCGCAGCTTTGTCAGGTACTACATACCTTGGGCTTTCCGGATAAAAATTAAAGCCTAATAAATCCGCACCCATATCCATCGCCGCCGCAGCGTCTTCGTAATTGGTAATACCGCAAATTTTAATCTTCACTATCAACATATTTGTATTTTGTGAATGAGTTGATGCGTAAATGCGTTTATGAGTTGACTTATTCACACATCCGCTTCTTTACTCATTTACTCATTCACGATTCGAGACTTCGATTAACTTTTCCAGGCAAGCTGACGCTTTTCCGTCGCTGACCGAAGCCTCCGCCGACTTGATTGCCGAAGCGAAATCATCGGCCAAACCGCCGGCGATTATCGCAGCAGCGGCATTGAGAACAACAATATCTTTACGAGGCCCGCTCTCTTTACCGCCTAAGATGTCCCTTAAAACCTTAGCACTTGTTTTGGCGTCGGTTACTCTTAAATCTTCTATATCAGCCAACCTTATACCTAACTCTTCCGGGTCCAGCTTTTTGCTTGTGATTTGACCCTCTTTTAGTTCGAGTATTTTAGTGGTCGTTACTGTGCTTATCTCGTCCATTCCCTTACTGTGGACCACCATTGCGTACTGTGTGCCCAACAGCCTAAGCGCCTCGGCAACGAGCTGCATCAAACCTTCGTCGGCCACGCCTAATATCTGCCTTTGCGCATTAGCCGGGTTCGCCAAAGGCCCTAAAATATTGAAGACCGTCCGAAAGCCGAGACTCTTGCGTATCGGCTGAACATATTTCATCGCCGGATGGAACATAGGCGCGAACATAAATCCGATATGCGCTTCTTTTATGCACTTGGCCACAGTATCGGCTGAGGCATCTATTTTGACGCCCAACTGCTCAAGCACGTCAGCCGAGCCGCATTTACTGGTTATCCCGCGATTGCCGTGCTTGGCGACATAAACTCCCGCCCCGGCCGCCACTATTGCCGCTGCTGTCGAGATATTGGACGTCTTAATTGCTCCACCGCCGGTGCCGCAGGTATCAACCAGATTATCAATATCGACCTTCACGGCAACAGCATGGCTTCGCAGCGATTTGGCAAGTCCTGCAAGTTCCGGCGCCGTCGGCCCCTTGACTCGCATCGCTGTTAGAAACGCTGCAATTTGAGCTTCAGGCACCTCACCTTCAAAAATAACATCCAGCAAATCCGTCGCCTGCTCAAAGCTCAAATCCTCACCTTCAAGCAACGTTTTTATATATTCTGTTATTCCTGCCATATCAGGTTCCTTTTTTTCACTTATGGTTTACTTTTTCGCTGTTTCTTTTTCTGCGATTGATAAAATATTTTCAATTACCTTACCGCCGGCAGGCGTCAAAATGCTCTCCGGATGAAACTGCACGCCGAATATCGGAAGCTCCTTGTGGCGAACTCCCATAACAATCCCTTCAAACTCAGCGGTTTTCTCTAAACATTCCGGTACCTCCACTGCAACAAGACTGTGATACCTTCCAGCTTGCAGCGGATTTTCGACGCCGGCAAATACGTCTTTTTCATTATGAGTTATTCGCGAAGGTTTGCCGTGCATCGGCTCCGGCGCATGGCCGATTTTACCGCCGAAATACTGCACAATTACCTGATGACCTAAGCACACGCCCAATATCGGCAGTTTACCTTTGAAGTAACCTACCGCCGAGAGCGAGACACCCGCCGTATCCGGCGTGCCAGGCCCCGGCGAAATCACAAGCAGGTCAGGCCCAAATTCCTCAGCTAATACTTTAAGCTCTTCAAGCGCGGTGTCGGCCCGGTAAACCTTGGCCCGGCAATCGCGCTTACAAAAATCATCGACAAGATTGTACGTAAACGAATCAAAATTGTCGATGAACAAAACTTTTCTGCCTTTGTCTTCCATAGGATTGTTCCTATTTTTGTCTTTTTTTACCCCTCACTCACGTTCGGGGCTCTGTTTTAATAACTCAGAATGACAATTTCGGTTTTTTCCTTATAAAAAAGGCATTTTTTTGGCTGGAAAGGAAAAATTTCTACGATTTTTTCAGTAAAAAGTGGTATAATAT
>JAUWBX010000395.1 GCA_030609625.1 Phycisphaerae bacterium | reverse complement strand
AGCACACCTGAAGGTAACGGTGTTCCTTCCCGCTCTAAGACCTCCTGCCCCGCCTCAGCCATTTCCCAGTCAATCCTTACACCGGTGGCCTCAATGCATCTCCTCATTGCCTCCATTACCTCCGGCCCAATCCCATCACCGGTAACCAAAGTTACATCGGTCATTTCGAATACTCCAAAATATTTACGAACAAGGCATCTTATCTTTTAATGATGGAACTGTCAACGATACTTTTAACCGGCTGCTAAGAGCTATCACGGCCGGTTCGCCGTCCTAAATTTCCCTGACTAATCTTAGGGGCACTGGTCACAGGCAATGAGAATATCCGTCGCGGCATTAGATTATCTTTACAGCGGGGGGAAAATAAGATATATTCCGCAAGAAATATTTGACGTTCTTAATATGATTTTACACGTATAAAAGGAGTAGCCGCATGCCCCGGGAAGAACAGGTACTGGTTATCGAGCGAAAAGTCCTTGAACAGGTAGGGATGTTTCAGGGGCTCACATTCGACGTGGAGCGTTATCTCCGCGAGTTCTTTGTTCAGGGCGTCCCGCGTTTCATGCCTCGCTCGCAAGTGGAAGAAAATCCCGCCTACAAGCAGCTCATTCCCTACGTGCTCATGAGTTATCAGGACAAGTACCTTAGCTACGTTAGGGGAAAGCGGGCCGGTGAGGCTCGGCTTGTCGGTAACAGGTCAATTGGCATAGGAGGCCACATAAACCCCGCTGATGACATGCCCTTATTCAATACCGACTTCTACGAAACATATCTTACCGCCGTTGAGCGCGAAGTGGCCGAGGAAGTGTCCGTAGAAACCAGCCACACTGATAGCATTGTTGCCCTCCTCAATGACGAATCCAACGAGGTTGGAAGTGTACATCTCGGAATAGTCCACCATTGGATTCTGGATGCCCCGAAGGTCAGCAAGCGAGAACAGATGATAACCCAGATGGCCTTCATGACACCTGCCGAGCTGCAGGAAGTCAGGGATACCTTAGAGACATGGTCTGGCTTATGCCTGACCCGGCTTACCGAGATGACCAAGACTCTCTCCTGATAATCCCCCCCCGTCGGCTTTCATCCCTTTGTCATTTCGAGCAAAGCTTTGTAGGGTGGCGGCTTGCCCCACCACTATTTCTAATACCTACTGATTCCCTGATGTTCTGAACCCCTGGTATCCTGATTCCTGGTATCTCCACAGGACGCCTGACGGTGCTACAACCTGATTTCCTGTTCACCTGATAACCCAATCCACTAAAACCACCCGTAAACAGCTTTTCAACACAAGCTGCATACCTGAAAATTTCGTTACTCCCTTCGCTGTTGCTGCCTTTTATATATAGAGACGCGGCCATTAACGGCGTCAAAAAAATATACATACTATAGTGAAAACGGATACGAAAGGAGTATTAAAATGAAACGGCTAATAGTTACCATCATAGTTGCCATACTAACAATCTCATTTTCCGGCTGTACCTTTGTCAGGGAACACTACCGTGGGCGCGCGAGCCGCGAAGTAGTCGTAACAAGCCCGCGGCGCCTGCCCGTCAGGCATGAACGCTGGCATCGTCCCTATGCCCGCCGCCAATTTGAAAGGCGTGACCATCCCGGATTCAGACGCATGCACCGTTAAGTCATTGTTATATTTACCCCCGTCCTCTGGGCGGGGGTGCAAACCCGAGGCATCGAGCATCCAGCATCAAGATACCAATTACCAACAAAAAAGGGGCCTATACCGAATCGGTATAAGCCCCGAAATAGTACAAATCCTTAGTTGCTCTTCAAACCGCTAATCTATACCGTCTTCATGCATGTCAAAACGGCTCGTTAAACGGCTCAGTCCTGCCGGAAAGCCACGCAACCTCAGCATGCGACAGAGCATAATCGTAAATCTGCACGTCATCTATCATGCCGATAAAATACTTCTGCACCACACTGGTTTCGTAGTTCCACCCGGCTCCGATATACGCATTAGCTTGAGATGTCCCGGAGATGTCATATCCATCAGGAAGCTCGGTTGTTCCTCCGTCCTGGACACCATCGACATATAAACGCAGGCTACTTCCATCTCTTATCCCAACGATATGGTGCCACTGGTCATCATCAACTGTGACCGAGCCTGTACTTTGTATCTTGTCGGCATTGTCATCCAGGGTCAGGCAAGCTTTGTGGTCGTCAGTTTCGCTCACATTTAGCATGTAACGTATTCCACCACCGCTGTCTCCTCCCTTAGCGAAAATGTTGCGGTTGTCAGTTGAGGCCGGCATCTTTATCCACGCCGAGATAGACCAACTGGCCGTCCCGAAGTCAAGCAGGCTCGGATTGCCGAAGTCCACATAATCGTCACCGTCAAAGTCCAGCGCACCGCCTATCTTCCCAACTACCCATTGCGGGTCACCACCCATGGTGCCATGGTTATTGTTGCCGGAGCTGTCGTCGTAGTTGCCTTCAAACTCCCAGTGGCCCACAAGACCGGCCGGGTCGGGCTGCACCGGTGTGATACGGTTGTAAGAATACAGCCTGATATCGTCAAAGTACACCACACCTGTACCGCCAGGCTGTGGATTAGCCTTGTCGCCGAAGCCAATAGAAAGCTTGTCCACGTCGGCCAGGTTCACACCTTGCTGGGCAAACTCTTCCAGGGCAATATCCCATTGCGTCCAGTCGCCTATCTGCGTTGGTATTGCATCGGGATCATCGGGATCATCGTAGTACACCACCGCAGGTGTGCCGCCACTGCTGGCCACAGCCACGTACATCGGGGCTGGGTCGTTAGTAGGCATATCAACGCCGATGGCCTGCTGCGTGAACACTCCACTGACCGTACCGGTGGTCTGGACGTCGGAGAATTCGGCCACACATGTCACACCAGAGTTATGGCTGGCCAATGCCAGGCCTATATAGACATTCGGAGCCATTGAAATGGTCTGCGGATTCCATACGAGCGGAGTCCATGTAATACCGTCATAGGAATTATAGGCATTAAAGTTGTTTCCAACGCGCTCTATTTTTATCCAGTGCGGCATGCTGACGCTCGCAAGCGTCGTAACATCGCTGTCACTGACGGCGCCAACGCCGGTCATTAACCGAGCTTGGTATCTGCACCCGTTGCCGGGCGTCATGTACAGCGCGGCGAATTTCGAGTCTGCATCCAGTGACTCACGAATCATCACCCCGAGCTTGGCCCATTCGTCCGTGTCCTCTACGCTGAGCACCTGCGCTACAATTGAGCCATCGCCGGACAACTGCTTATAGGCATAGCGGAACTCGTCAGCCTCATCCCAGATATCTGCGCCGGCGGCGGTCATCGTGTAGGTGCCGGCCGGTTCCTCTACGAAACCTGCTGGTTTGCCTATGAATCGTAGCGACAATGCTTCAATACCTTTTATAGTCCAATCACGCTGTGAGCTCAACGTCAAGGTCGCCTCTGAATAATTTGCCGGGCCGGAGTTGTCGTAGAAATATGGCATCGCCTGCTGGCCGCCGTAAACAATCGCAGTC
>JAUWBX010000373.1 GCA_030609625.1 Phycisphaerae bacterium | reverse complement strand
TACCGGCAAAAGACATTTCAAGCACTAATTTCGCATTGTGTCGTGCATATTGCGGGATACAGAAGTACATTTTTCTTGCTGATGTATGGGTTACCCGGGGCCCGCCGGAGAGTTGTAGCGGGCCACCGGGCACACCGTTTTGCTCAGATGTCATTCGCCGCCGAGGATGGACACCATCGGTAGCTGGAGTAAACGAATTTGTCGGCTCGTTCTATCACGCCATAGAATTGATTCCTGAAGGGTTTGTTTGGCGACGTCGGCCTTGAGTGAAAGCAGCTCATAGTCGTCGGCTTTGACGAACAGTAATTCCGCCTCGACCAGTTGCCGCTCCAGGCTACGAATGGATGCCTCGTCTTGAGCAGCTGTTATCGAACGGTCAGCTAATCCTTTATTGAGAGACTCTATCAGGTTGCCACCTATAGATTTGCTGAGTGATTCGCGGCGTATTGCAATCTCTATCCTGGCTCTGGCGAGTTTCTCCTTTATTTCATTAACCTGAGAAGGCAAAATCTTACCCATTTCAGCCTGTCTCTCTGCTTCAATGAGAAGCCTGCCGATTAATTCGACTATTTTCTGGAGTTCTATGGTGATTGAGTCATTCTCGAGCTGCTCCATTATCTTGGCCTGAGTTTCAGCTATTCGCCTGGTTGTTGTATCGATGATGACCTGGTTGGAAGCCTGATTCATCTTAGCAGTCTGAACGTTTTGACGCAGGCGGTAAATATCAGCGAGAATCTTGTCGTGGTCAAGGACACGGGAGCGTGAGATTTCCCTAAGAGTTTTCTGTTTTCCACGCAAGTCGGTTTCAGCACTGGCGGCTTCCTGCTCTGCGAGCTTGAGTTGGTCTCCAAATCTAAGCTTGTAGTCCTCAAAAGCCTTAATAAGAGTGCTTCGAAGGTTGCCAACAAGAGCGTCCATAAACTCCTCGGCTGCCGGCTTTACCTCATCGCCAAGCTCAACTAACAGCCGAAAAAGAATCGTTTGCTCAGCAGCAGTTCTCAGTTGTTCAGAAGACAAAAGTTCTGGCTCCTGTCCTCTGCCTTCTGTCCTCTGGCTTCTATCCTCTGGCACTATCCTGCCGGCAGCGCCAGACAACGTCTCGATTTTGAAGATATCAGAAACCTGGTCCGGCGAGATGTTGAGTACCTCACGGGCGACCCTGCCGCCAATCCCGGTACTGTGTAACAGGTAGTCTATAGTTGCATCATCAAGCGGCAAAATCATTGGGTTGGATGTTATCTTGACTACACAGCTTGCGGTGCGAGTATTTGAAATATCCGCTGCCGCCGGCCCGTTGGCTGATTGGGCCGGGGCTGATGTTAAAAGGATCAAAACTAACAAGATGACGATGTGTTTTGTGGCTTCCATTTCAACTCTCCTTTGGGTTCTACTTTATTAAATTCTCTGTTTTTCTATCTCTGATAATCGCTGCCGGGCTACTTGTGCCCATCGATTTTTGGGGAAAAGTTCAATCACGCGGTTGTACGTCTCAACGGCGGAATCTGTCCGGTTCAGCTCGCGGTACAAACGGTCGGCATGATAAACGAGGATAAAAGCGGTCTTGTCAACCTGTTTCTGGATTTCTTCGAGGGGGTCTGGGATGCTTGCGAGCTGGGCTTCGAGCTCGTCAAGCGAGTGTTGTTTTTGCTCATCTACAAGCACCTCCTGTATGAGGTTTAATGCGGCATCGGTTCTTACCTGGAGCTGTTTGAGCTGAGTTTCGAGCAAGGTGATTCTCTCCCTCTCCGGCGCCGCTGTTTCAGTAGTTCTGGCAAAATTCCAGATGCCGGCAGCTATCAGAACAACAGCGGCCGCGGCCAGGGGTGGTGCAGCTAAATTTACAAAGCGCCTGCGATGAGCACGGCGGCGGACAGCAGCGGAGAGATTGGCAGAAACGGGACTGGGCAAGCCCGCCATACGGTCGGCTTCCTGAAGCAGATTTTTTATCTTGTCTTCTATCATAATTTTTCCTTTGTCAGTTCAGCCAGGTCTTCTCTTAAACATGCTCTAGCGCGGTTTAGCCGGACCTGCAACGCGTTTTTGGATATGCCGAGGATTCGGCTTATTTGGTCCGTTGGAAGCTCCTGCAGATACCTTAGTACGACCGGCTCGCGATATTTAGCGGGCAAAGCTTGTATAGCACGACGAACACTCTCGAAAGTCTCACTGTCCATTGGTGCCTTATCCGCTGTGTCGGCCGATACCAAAAAGGTTTTATCGGCAGCCTGTGAAATCCGTCGCCAGTGTAGCATTCGCTTATACCGGTAACTGCGGCACTTATTCACCGTTATGGTAAAGAGCCAGGTCTTAAGGCTGCATTCGCAGCGGAATTTTTTTAGGCCCAGAAACGCAGCGAGGAAGATGTCTTGAGTAACATCTTCGACCTCGCCGGACCAGCCAAGCAATCGGTTGGCCAGTGCTGCAATATCAGAAGAATATCGCTCGACAAGCCTGTCAAAAGCAGATTCATCACCCCGATTAAATTGTTCGACCAGATGTTCATCATCAATCGTTTCGGCCATAACCATCATATTAGAGCACCGAGGCGCAGAAAACTTACAAAAAATTCCTGGAAAACCTGAAAAATACCCGCGATCATACCGATTATGTCAATTATAGGGCCGCCCCTACAAACCGGCAGCTTTTCTGATTTTAGCTGCCATATCGGTCTTTTCCCAGGTAAAGTTTGGCAGATTTCTCCCGAAGTGCCCGCCGTAAGAAGTCTGGGCAAATATTGGGCGAGCGAGCTTTAAGTGTCTAATCATTGCCTTCGGCGTCAAGGGGAATAGCTTTCTTACGATTTGGCTTAACTTTTGCTCGCTGATTTTTGCGGTTCCTTCGGTATCTACAAAGACAGAGACCGGTTCAGCCACTCCAATGGCGTAAGATAATTGCAGTTCGCAGGCGTTGGCAAGGTTGGCTGCGACTACGTTCTTGGCGATGTATCGGGCCATATAGCTTGCCGTTCGGTCAACCTTTGTGGGGTCTTTTCCACTGAAGCATCCGCCGCCGTGACTGCCTCTTCCACCGTAAGTATCGACGATAATTTTTCTGCCGGTAAGGCCGCAGTCACCTTTTGGGCCGCCTACGACAAATCGGCCCGTCGGATTGATGTGGAATATAGTGCCTTTGTCAACGAGGCGTTTTGGCAAAACCGGCAAGACGACTTTTTCGATGATTTGTTTTTGCAATTGTCTATAAGCAACAGACGGTGCATGCTGAGTGGATACGACAACCGTGTGGATGCGCCTGGGTTTGCCGTCTTTGTATTCGACTGTTACCTGGCTTTTACCGTCAGGCCGCAGCCAGGGCAGTTTCTTATTCTGGCGCATTTTTTCCAGTCGCGTTGTCAGGGCATGTGCAAGTTGAATCGGCATCGGCATAAGGGCCGGAGTTTCTTTGCAGGCGTATCCGAACATCAGACCCTGGTCCCCTGCCCCCTGCTCTTTGTGCAGGCCGGCACCTTCGGTTACGCCCCGCGAGATGTCGGGACTTTGATTGTCAATTGTAACTATTACGGCGCAGTCATCACCATCGAAACCTATTGCTGGGTTGTCATAACCGATATCTTTGATTGTCTTTCTGATGACGCCCGGGATGTCAACATATGCTTTTGTCGTGATTTCGCCGGCGACTACGACCAGGCCGGTTGTTACTAATGTTT
>JAUWBX010000253.1 GCA_030609625.1 Phycisphaerae bacterium | reverse complement strand
ACATCGCAGTGCGGGATAAACTCCGGCGGGGAACCAGAAATAAAGCCATTCGGTCATTCCCGCGCTGCCATTATTGGAAAGGGAAAAATTATGAAAGTTCGAGGCAAAATAAATCTGGCAATCTTGTTGCTTACAGTGATTCTGTGTTTGTTCCCGGCGGCAGATGCCGGCGCAAGAGATGTCCGCAACGGAGTCAGTCTAACAGGGGGAGATTTTTCCGAATGGCGGGGTAATACCGGACAGTGGGAGATTGTCGGTGATACGTTTACGAAGCCCGGCAATGAAAAGCTGCTGAGCAGTAAGCCGGGGACGGGGGCAATTGTGAACGGCCCTACCGGCAGGACGTCGAATCTTTTCAGCAAGGCGGAATTCGGCGATGTCAAGGCCCACATCGAGTTTATGGTTCCTAAAGGTTCTAACTCAGGCGTGTATTTTAATGGGCGCTATGAGATTCAGGTCTTCGACAGTTGGGGTGTGAAGGAGCCGAAGCACTCAGACTGCGGCGGTATCTATCAGCGCTGGGACAATAACAGAGAAGCTAAGGGTTATGAAGGCATTGGGCCAAGAGTTAACGCATCACGAAAGCCGGGACAGTGGCAAACGTTCGATGTCATTTTCCGCTCCCCCCGTTTTGACAAGAATGGACAAAAGATTTCCAACGCCAGGTTCGAGAAGGTTGTTCATAACGGGACTGTGGTCCATGCGGATGTGGAGTTGAGCGGACCAACGCGGGCCAGTGCGTATAACGATGAGAAACCGACCGGGCCGCTGATGCTGCAAGGTAACCACGGGCCGGTCGCGTATCGCAATATCCGGATTGAGCCGGCGGGGCCGAATCCGTTCTTTGCGATGGATACCGCAACAAAAGACGACAAACACAAAACTGCAAAACAGCAGGTAGAAATGGTCAAGGAATTAGGATATGCGGGAATTGGATGCACAGCGGGCGAAGGATTGGCGGAGATGGCTGAGGAGCTGGATAAGAACGGTTTGAGACTGTTTGCAGCGTATGTCGGATGTTACATTGACGCGGATGCGCGAAGCTATGGCCCTGAATTGAAGGAAGCAATCGAAGTGATGAAGGGGCGCAATGCGATACTGTGGCTTTTTGTGCAAAGCAAGAAGCTCAAGCCGTCCTCGCTGGAGGGGGACGCACGTGCGGTCCAAGTCATCCAGGAGATTGCAGATATGGCGGCGGCAAACAAGGTACGGGTGGCACTGTACCCCCACACCGGCTTTTGGGTCGAGCGAGTAGAGGACGCGATACGAGTGGCGAAGAAAGCTGACCGCAAAAACGTGGGAGTTACCCTCAATCTCTGTCACTGGCTAAAGGTGGATGACGAAAAGAATATGAAGTCGCTGATAAAATCGGCAATGCCATTCCTGTTTGTGGTCAGCATCAATGGCGCTGATAGTGGAGGTAAAGATTGGAAACAACTGATTCAAACGCTGGACCGCGGCTCCTTTAATATTCTCCGCTTCCTAAAAGTTCTGAAGAAATCCGGCTACACAGGCCCGATAGGGCTACAGGGTTACGGCATTGGCGGCGATGCTTATGATAACCTGAAGCGTTCAATGAACGCATGGCGAAAACTATCTGAGAAGATGGCTGTCAAGGAAAAATAGGTCAAAGTATATTATGTTCCAGTTAAGGGTTTCAAAATAAAGACAAAAAGAGCTTTAGCCAACTGTGTATTGGTGAGTCTGTTGATTGTAACTGCCTCGTTCGCGGCTGATGACGGGCTGGTGAGCTGGTGGAAATTCGACGACAAAAGCGAAAAGACAACCGTTGATAGCATCTCCCGTGTGCGGGATGAGATAGACGGTAATTTCAAATATGTCAGCGGAGTCAGCGGAAGCGGTATCAAGTGCGATGGTTTTAGCACCCGCGTTATTCGCCAAGCCGAGGACGCACCGCACTTTACTGATGCCTTTACGATTGAAGCGTGGATTGTGCCTCAGGCGTATCCGTGGAACTGGTGTGCAATTGTCAATCAGGAAAAGGAGCACAAGGCAGGCTACTTTTTTGGTATTGATGAAACCGGACACGTTGGCCTGCAACTGGCGATTGACGGCAGGTGGCGCGAATGCACATCTAAAGAGGCTGTCCCTTTTATGGAGAAATGGTCTCATATCGCCGGGGCATTCAATAAGAATACGGGGATTACAATTTATATTGATGGAGAAGTTGTGGGCAGGTTATCAGTAAGGGGCAGATTGACTTTTGCTGATGATATGGATGTTCAGATCGGCAGAAACCATAAGAAGACACTTCTAAACCGTGAATCATTGGTTCGGCGGGAAGTCAACTTTCCCACATCGTATTCCTTTGACGGAATTATTGATGAGCTGAAGATGTATAATCGGACTCTTTCGGCGCAGGAAATCAGGCAGGCATATAATTCAACGAGACCTAAACAGCGTCCGTCGTTGAAATGGCGAAAGCTGCCTCAGATTCCAGCAGGGCAAAATTACTTTGGTGCGGTCTATTGCAAGCTGAAGTTTTACCCGGAGTGGGATGCTCTTTGGCGGGTGAGCGACTACCCTGATATTGTGGTGAGCTTCGACGAAGCAGCTTGCAAAATGGTCTTCTGGCGAGGCTCTAACTATAATATGAACCTGGTTACTGAAAACGGTAAATGGATAGGCGACCAGAGCGCAGAGGCAGGCGGTCGTGGAACAATCGGCTGCTGTGAACATATGTCGGACAAGCAGTGCCGTTATGCTCACGTTCGGATTATTGAAAATCATGATGCCCGTGTTGTGGTACACTGGCGTTATGCTATATGCGATGTGCTATACAAACTCACGCGTGAAGACGAGATTACCGGCTGGGGCGCCTGGGCTGATGAATACTATTACATTTACCCGGATGCAGTGGCGGTGCGGTTTTTTCAGGTTTATGGTGTCGGAGGATGCAGCATAACGGAACCGACCGCTTTTAATCAGCCGGGCGAAAAGGCCGAAGATAACGTCCATATCGATGCAGTTATTATGGCTAATATGAAAGGCCAAATTCGGAGCTTCAGCTGGGACCCATGGCCCAACGACGGATGTGTGGCGGCCCCTTTCGACAATGCCTTAGACGGCGCCAATATATGCGTGGTCAATTTCAAGGCCAGGAATAAGCCGTACTATATTTACGAGCCAGGCACTCGTATTATTCCGTATGGCGGTGGGACTATAGAGTTGCGCCCGGAATATTCGAAGTTCCCAACCTGGAATCATTGGCCTGTTTCCCAGGCACCATCAGACGGACGTTACGCGCTGGCCGCTGACCGTGTTTCAAGTTCAGCGATAACCTCTCCGGAACCGCCGATGTCTCGCAGAAAAGACGACGCTGTAGTGGGCAGGTTCATTATGGGGCTAACGGACAAATCGATTGAAAAACTTGCTCCTATGGCCAGGTCGTGGCTGAAACCGGCGGAATTGAAAGTTAAGGACAACGGATTTAGCAGCGAAGGCTATAGCAGAGACCAGCGTGCTTATATTTTGTCAAGCAATGTCCCGGGTGTGGATAATGTTCTTATGTTTGAGCTCCTCGGCAGTGAAGATTCGCCCTTAGTCAATCCGGCCTTTGTCGTCAAGAATTGGGGCGATAAGGATGTGGCCTTGAAAATCAACGGCAGACAAATCAGACGTGGTAAGGATTTCCGTTTCGGACATCACAGGTTGCTCGAAGGCACAGATTTGATTATATGGATAAATATAAGCTCGGCCAAACCACTGCTGATAGAACTCGCACCATCCGGAAGCTAACTTACAAAGTCCACAAGCAATTCAGAAACCGCTTGCCAGAAAATCTGGCCACACCCCGGGCCTGTAAAATAAATTTTCCACTTGAAAAGGACTGAGGAGATGTTATAATGCTCGTACCCGATAAGCTTTTTGGAGTAGTGAGTTCAAATGGCGTTTAATAAATGGATTCTTGTCAAAATAAGACTGAACGGACAAAGGTGTACATAGTGTGCACTGTGAGCCCCGTTAGAAATTCTATAACGAGAAATAATAGGGCGCAAAAAAGAGCAGATTTCTCACGGGGCGAAAATATTAACAATTTTTGAAAGGGTAAACGATGAACAAACAACAAACTGCAAAAGTAAGCATGGGAAAGATCGTGCTTTGGGCTATGGCTATCCTCTTTATTTGGGCTGGCTCAGCGGTGGCCCAGCAAAGCTTCCGCGACCTTGCGAAAGAATACGAGGCTGACTGGTTGGCCGGCCGATGGGCTGCCACAACTGACGATGGTACAGAGATACAGTTGGTGTACAGGTGGGAACTTGAAGGGCACCTCCTGAGCGTTGAACTCAAGATGGGTGAGTATGTCTCCCGCGGTATGATCTTTTTCGTGCCGGACGAGGAAAAGGTCATCCAGGTGGGCGTTGACAACAGGGGTGGCAGGTCCAAGGGAACATGGGAAGAGCAGGATGGCAAGCTTGTCTCGAAAAGTGAGCGTATTGACGCCGAGGGCAATGTACAGAAGAGTGCCGCCGTTTTCTCGAAAGTGGATGCCAAGACGATAAAAATCGCACTCTATGGCGTGGACCAATATGATGAGCTTAGTTTTGAGCCGTGGGGCACCATGGACTTCAAACAGCAGGTCAGAAAGACAACAAAGAAAACGGACAAGTAAGCCGGCATACAAAAGAAATCCAACTGACAAAGCTCAATAATTACTCCTGCTGGAATATTCAAGGTATTCGTCAAATAAAATAGTGCATTTGGCA
>JAUWBX010000204.1 GCA_030609625.1 Phycisphaerae bacterium | reverse complement strand
AATCTCACACTCGGAACGGGACAAAATCCTGTTCTAAGGCCAGATGCTTCGCTTCGCTCTCCGTAAGGAGTCTTTCGGACAGCATGACAGTTTAAAAATCAGTCAAGTTGAGTAAATTAGATAAGCCATCAATAGCAAAACTACGATGACCCAAAATACTGTTGTTGCTGTTTCTCGCAGCTTGGGGTCCTTGATTTTACCTATTAAAAGTAAGGGCAGACCTACTATTAACATGACAGGGGCGAATATAATAATCATAAATAGATAAAAGCACCGGCGTTTTATTGATGTATCTTTCTCGTACCATATCTTGTGCCACATTATGCAAAAGCCCCCGAAGTCGAACCGAATCCGTACAAATGGGAGATAAGAGGCCATCGGGTTAATAACTGCGTTAGATTCACAATTGTAACAATAATATTGCAGCCGATGGCAGGGACTAAGACAGTCAGGGCAGAGAGGTTGGGCATCGTTCGGGATAAACCCATCATCGAGTTGCTCAGCTTCTTCAAAACTTCCTGTCGGCGGTTTGTTTTGGCTTCGTTCAGTCATATCAGGACCGGGCATAATAACTTCATTGTAAGTCGGCCAAAGTTATTACTTTTCCTGCGCCGATATTTATGTAGCTACTGCCGAAATGTTTTTCAAACAGGCTTCTTGCCTTGTGGCCGGAGCAGTGACAGGGACCGACGCAGCGTACGCCCAATTGCTTAAAAGCCGAGATGATTTTTTCTATCCTGCCTTTGCTTGCCCGTTCCAGATGGAAGCCGCCCATTACCAACAAAATGTCATCTTTTATTAAATCTTTTGCTGTATTTACGACACTTACGATACCCGGATGCGCACAGCCGGTTATTACAACCAGGCCCTTGCCTGTCCGGATAATTAAGGACTGCTCTTTAATCAGTCTTCCAAGCTGGCCGGTCGAATAGACATTTTCACAAATTTGAAGAGACTCTTCTACTTCAATTATCCCTGCCCCATGGTCTCGCACGGTATCTTTGAATTTTCTTGGAAAGGACACAGGCAGATAAACAGTAACGTTGGAGTTCTTTTCAAGAAAGCTGCTCAGTCCACCGGTATGGTCGCCGTGAATATGGGAGAGAACAACCACGTCTATACGGTCAGGCTCTATTGCTAATTTTTCCATATTATCGAGCAGCGAACGGCCGCCGCCGGTATCGAAGAGAATGGTTTTTTCGGTTCCGGCTATGAATGCGGAAAAACCCCAGGCGGTTTCCAGGCCCTGCTCGTAGGCGTTGTTGTCATAAGTAACGGTAATGCTCATCTTGTATCCTGTATCTGCCATTTTTGTCTTCAGTACATAAGCAGAGGCAGCTCACGAACTGTCCCTATATCACTTATGCAGATTGATACTTATTATAACCGTTCCTTCGCTTTACTCAAGATGATAGCTATGGAATAATCCCAAAATTAATGTAGTTTTCTCGCTAACGGTCTTTACAGTTCGAACGCTGCCCCAGGCGCGCAATTCAAATCGAACAGTAAAACCCCCTGATGCTGAGCGTTTGCGGAATATGACCGCGGAAGAAAGGAAAAGGGAATTCGCAAAGAGGCGTGAGCAAAGGGAAAACACGCAAAGGTAATCCTGCGTCGATTCTGTTTACCAATTTGTATATTCCCGGCATCCGGCCTTTTTCTGCGAGAGTCTTTATTTAGTAGTCCTTAAACTTTCTCATCCATTCAGGCCAGTCTTCGGGCTGGACGCCGCCGGCTTTGGTCCAACGGCCTGCCGTGTCCCAATCAGAATCCCATTTGAGGGTCCACAACTCCTTCAGGCCGACCTTTCTGACCGACCAATCTAAGAAAAGAACGTTGATGTGCCCATTATGCCGGTTTATGCAGACACTATGTTCTGTGAACTCACTCATCGGCGGTCGGAAGCGCTCGGATGAGATGGAATTAAAAGGAAATGTAGAATCGAGAAGTGTGGGGATGTTGGCCCTGCCCCTTCCCCTGAGGGAGAAAATGTCTGTGCCGAGGCGACGGGTTCGATAGTGAGCAGAAGTATTAAATCCTCTTCGGTCGAGCAACCGGTCGTTGAACCCATAGCTGCAGCGGAATGGTGGAAGGGGGCTTGTAATCTCCCAGGCTTCAAATGTTGAACCGTTTGTACCCTTTATCCCACCCCCAGCGAACATTCCGTACCCACCAGACCTGACGGCCATGGGGCAGCAGGCTATGCCTTTGGCGTTTATGTCTTGATATACATCTGGTTTGTTCGGGTCGCCCTCAATGAGGGACGAGCCGCGCAGAAGCCATAGGGCATTTCCAAGGTACCTACCGAGCCGTCCCTGGTTGTCCTCGGTGTATAGAGCCAGTATTGTTCCCCATTGCTTGAGGTTCGTCTGACACACCACGGCCCTGGCCTGGTTTCTGACCCTTTGGAGGGCCGGCAGCAATATCGCCATCAATAGCACAACGATGGAAATCACCACCAAAAGCTCTATTAAGGTAAACCCCGTTAGAAAACTCCGGTGTCGTTTCCGGACGTCTGTTTCCCCGTGTCTTTCGGGCAATCTTCCAATTCCCCGATTGGGGATTTTTATTTCTAACGGGGTAAACCCTTTCACTTTTCGCATGACGGTCCATTCTCCTTGTCATCCGTTCTATGGCACTTCCTCGACCGAATACCCTAATCTTCCCCACGTTGCCCTTTGCAGCCTCTGCAGGTCATACAACCCATCCTCGGTCTGCGGCTCGTAGTCCCCTCCTTCCAGGACTTCAAAGGACAAACTACCGGAATAAAACAATCTGCGAGGCATGTTTACCGTCTCACGGCCCTTCCATTTCCAATACTCTACGTGTCCGTCTGCCATCGAGAGCGTTACGCCATCGGAATGGTGTATCGGAGGAGCATTGCGCCGTTCCCACCTTGGATAAAGATAATGGACATAGAAATCATTGCCAACTTGTGTTTGGCCCATATCGATAAAGACCGCGCGCTGAACCGCACCGGGGCTTATGATATCCGTGAGTTTGGTCAGTTTCAGTACCGTACGCCCGACGCGTTTGCCGGACTCTGTCAGGTCCCAGCCGCCGGTATCCTCAATGTATGTCCCTTCCGTGAGTCGGCCGTTTGCGGCCGAGACAATCGTGTACGTGGCAAAATGGCCGGTGCGGCCCCGTGGGCAGCGATAGACGTCGATGTCTTGGATGTAGGGCCATAATGCACCTTTATCGGGATTCTCAATCACCGCAGACCGGCTCTCAGGAAACAAAAAGGCCCGGCCCACCCAGCCTTTCAGAATGGAACGCTTTACCACCACCCCTCCGAAACCCCATCCCCGTTCCCACCTTGTAAAGGCGCAACCCCAGACGAGCTTGCTATCGTGGTCGTCGGCATAGGCGACCCACGCTAAGGTGAGCTGCCTGAGATTGCTCATACAGACCGCACGCTGAGCACGTTCTCGAGCCAGGTTTAGCACCGGTATGAGGATCGCTATCAAGAGCGCTATGACAGCAATCACCACCAAAAGCTCTATTAAGGTAAAGCCTTTTCCTTTTCGCATGACGGAAACCTATTATCTGTTAAAGGCAGGACTGGTATGAAATAACAAACGTATGAATCATGGTGGCACGCATAAATATTATGTATTTAGCCTGCCTATCTCGACTCTATTAATCATACCACTAACTTTGTACTTTTGTAAAGTCTTTTTGACGATTTTTTCAAATTTTTCTCACCGGCTGCTCATGAGTTTTTAGTATTTAAACTTGGAGTTTTTTTTAATGTCACATACGTAAAGCGCGTATAAGTACCCAGGCCTTACTTTTCGGTAGAAAAGTACTGGCGTACGCGCTTTACGTATAAGCATTTTCCCCGCGATTGATTGTTATCGAACAATGAATACAAAATATCGAATCCTTCTATCGTACCTTCAACTGGGCTCAGAGCCTGCCCCGAACATAGCCTGCCCTGAATAAGCCGAAGAAGCCAATCTCTAATCTCTAATCCACTCAAGAATCCGTGTGAACTTGTGCCCCTGTGCCTGGAGTTTACCCTCGATGTTAGCTCACTTGACTTTCTGTCGGGGGTGGCTAAATATTATTGAATTCTCTGAGTCCTCCGTGTAATCTGTGAAATCTGTGGTTAAAAATATTAGTGAAAAATCAACCAAAAGCACTGATACCTAAACACAAAAATCAAATTTTTCAAAAATTTTTTAACTACCTTGCCGGCATCGAGTTAAGAGAATCCCAAATCAAGAATTGAGGACTTTTTTCGTATCAAATGTGCAGCTACGTCTAATTATAGAGGGAGTGTTTTTTTACCCTCTGGCAATAAGCATTATCTGTCAAGCCAGACAAGGTTTTGAACATTTAATTTTGTGTAATTTGGATTCTTGCCCACCTCAGGCGGGTGAATCTAAGATTCTTGTCCGCCGTAGTCTTGACGTAGGCGGATAGTGCTTAGGATTTCGGATTTCAGACTATCATATAACTCCTTATGCAACAGTATCTTACCATCAATCATCTGTCTTCTGTCGTCTGTCTTCTGTCATCTGTCGTCCGTCTGTCATCTGTCGTCTGTCATCTATCGTCTGTCTTCCGTTCTCTGTCTTCCGTCCTCTGTCTTCACTTCGCCTTTCCTTGCCTGTCCCGATGCTGTCAGTCGGGGTTCGGCGTTCGATATTCCTTGTTCTCCACAGGACACCTTGCGGTGGATATTCGATATTCCCTCTGTCGTAATAGTCAAATGACTACGACAAATGACTATTACCCTTCGATACATTACATAAGTTGGGCCGATTCAGTAATCCAATAGTCAAATGACTACCTCCCAAATGTCAGGATGTCCGCAAAGTATATTTTTCGTTAGCAATGTTTTGCTTTTTGCCCCGTTAGAAGTAGGCCGTTGACTTCTAACGGGGTTTGCCTATAATCAAGCTTTCCGTTCGCCATTGTCAGGCTAAACGGCAGTTTTCTGAGGCGTATGAATTATTGAGGAACTGTCATTCCGCACCCATTCGGCTTCGCTCAGGGCAGGCTTTGATGCGGAATCCAGACTGTCGGTACATCTGGGTTCCTGCCCCTGCTTCTGCAGGGGTTACAACCTTGCGCAGGAATGACTTTGATCGATCGAGCTTTACCGCTAACAAAACTTTAGTCCTCTTAAATCTGAAAAGGGTCAATAATGTCCAGAAATATATTGTTCAGTCTAATGCTGTTTGTTCTGCCGGCTAATCTCGGCTGTCCGGCTGGCAACAACACCCCGACCGACAGTCGGCCTTTGGCGAATAGCCGGATT
>JAUWBX010000248.1 GCA_030609625.1 Phycisphaerae bacterium | reverse complement strand
ATTCCCCCAAATATGGGAGAATTCCTTACGCCTTTGGCTGATCAGGTCTCAGTGGAAAAGATATGGTCCGGTCGTAGCCTGACCGCAGAAGACCATTTTCTTGAAGAGATTGAATCTGCGCTGTGTGCGTATGCACCTGATACCGCTACGAAAATTTATCGTTCAATTGCCAAAACAATTAATGATCGCAAGGGAATAGCTCTCCGACAACTGGCCTTATATCTGGTCCAACATGAGCTGATATTGGACGAGGAAGCGAAAAAAAATCTGCAAACAGTATGGTGTCGTATGATAGAGCAACCTGAAACAGAGCCCAAAGATGACGATCTGGCGGAGGAATTTCTTTTTCACGTGGTTTTACAAGATGCGGATTCAGAACAGCAACTTACATATCTTCTCAAAAGGCCATCGGCCGCAGCAGACCTCATTTCATTTGAGCATTTCTTTAAGACCCCTGGAGACTGGCGGTACGTCCGTAAAAAATTGGCAGATGGGAATGCTTGCAATATTCGCCGAATTCTATGGTTTCTGTCTGCACATCCTCAGGATATCCCTGAACCTGTTATGTCTATAGTAGTTTCATTGCTGAGACATAAAGATGGCCTTGTTCGAGGTCTTGTCCTGCAGCTTTTATATAAGCAGGGAAGCGAAAAGGATATCAGAGAGCTCATCAAAGGCCAATGGACATGGGAGCCGGATCATCGCGAGATTGAAAACTACTGGGGCAGTTTGATTTTAGCCAAGTACGGCAGCAATTTGCCTTATGGCGAATTGCAATGTCGGCTACATCCTTCGTATTTAGGATTTGCCTTGGTACAAAGAGATGGCGCCAAAGACGAAATCAGTCAATATGCTGAAGATATCCAGAGGATATGGAAGACTTTGACCGATTCGACTCCAGATATCCCTCCCGACTTTCCAGCAACTGAGGTGAGATGCGATTTGGCTGTGCGTGATATTCCCTTGGAAAGGATTGGATTATCTGACACGGTGTTTTCCAGATCGATAAAATTTATCGGCCGCGATGCTTTTTGGGGCGGAATGGCTGGAGGCAGTCCTCATGAATCGCTGGCAAATGCATTAACGCCCATAAATGATAAGCAATTGGAAGCATTAAGGAAAATTGTCCAGGAAACAATTAAACAACAAACTCAAGCTGGCGGCAACTGGTTTTCAAACTCTTTCCCAAACCACGGTCTTGAACTCGTGGTGCAGCAAAGTCCCGATCTCGTCGATATCTGGTTGGATGGCATTATGGAAGATAACCTGGTCACCAAACAGCGGCTTATTAAAGGCCGCAGTTTCTATGAATCATTATGCCAGGTGCTGCTGTCTATAGCTCCGCCAAAAGGCTTAAGACTTTATCAGCGCCTGAATAAGGCGCCTGTTGCGATTAACTTTGTGGTTAGTGGGACAGGTATTCCCGTATTGCGCTACGCACTATTTAAATCTCCTGATGTGTCAGAGGTAAGAAGCGTATGGGGTCAATGTTTACAGCAATGCAAAACAGACCAAGATCTTTCGGAGTTGGTAATAGTTGCCCAGGCAGGCAATGGAATTAATTGGCTGGAATCCAAGGTGAAACAGGATTTGGAATCTGCTGTGATGTACAATCAGGCCAGAGCGATGATCCTACGAGGTCTTCTGGCTGCCAAGGAGACGGGCGAATGGTTAGAACGGCAAGCCAAACCACAAGCGGAAACATGGCTGGATCGAGTTGCAGCAAAGGCCTATTTATACTGGCAGACTGATAACTGGGCAAAATATTGGTTTAAACGCTTTTTAACTATTGAAAATAATACTCATGCATGGGCCGCATTTCGATTATTGCTGAAGTGCGTAGATCGGCGATTTTGGACTTGGCAGGATGAACTTCGATTAGCCGTGCTTCGTTGTGATGACGGCAACCGTCGCCTTATTTTTCTAAGAAACAACTCTAATACCCTTAGTAATTCCATTAAACAAAATGAGAAGGCCCTGGCAGAGAATTTCCTTGCCACCAAAGTACTGGACAACCAGGCATGGCCGTGGATGCGGGTAGAAATTTAACGATATGAAACAAAGTTCATTATTCACAGAAAAGCAGGAAACAATCGATAATGGTCCGGTGGAATGTCTCGGCATGACCTTTGAGAATGACGAGAAACGCCGGGAATATTTCCTGGAAAAACTGCGCGACAAACTCAAGGACCCGGAGTTCCGCAAGATCGAAGGATTCCCGATTGGCGAGGACGAGGATATCCTGGCGCTGTCCGATCCACCGTATTATACCGCTTGCCCGAACCCGTTTATCGAGGATTTCATCAAACAGTACGGCAAGTCGTATGATCCGGCTATCGATGACTATCGCCGGGAGCCGTTTGCTGCGGATGTGAGCGAGGGCAAGAACGACCCGATCTACAATGCTCACTCCTATCACACCAAGGTGCCGCACAAGGCCATCATGCGGTACATCCTGCACTACACCGAGCCGGGAGATGTTGTGTTTGATGGATTTTGTGGGACAGGGATGACGGGCGTGGCTGCGCAGATGTGTGGTGATCGGGTAACAGTAGAATCGATCGGATACTAGGTGAAGCCCGATGGGACGATCTTACGCCAGGAAAAAGATGAAAATGGAAAGAGCTTGCTCTGAGTTTGGTTAGCCACTGGCGTGCTAGACCCGCGAAGGGGCCGGAGATGAGGCAAATGAGTTTATTGGATATGATTGATGAAATATGACGGAAAAGCCCTATGACGATAAATGGTTCAATAATGCCCGATGCGCCTCCCTTCGATGATAAGTTGGTCGATCAGTTGATCGAGATCCAAGAAGGCCGCAATTTTGAAACCAAAAGGGTTGCGGGTGATAAGCTGACACGTGCCCTGGAATCCATTGTCGCCTTCACCAACACGGAGGGCGGTAGTTTGGTCCTCGGCTTGGAGGATGAAGACAAAGCAACGGGGCGAGACCGGATTTACGGCATTCAGGAAAATCCTGCCGCCGTTGACGAACTCCAAAGACTGATCGACTCCCGGATCACACCTGCTATAAGCAAGCCCGCCTTTATCGAGATTGGCTGTACTCTGCGGGACGGTTCAAAGGGGAGCATCGTCGTTGTCCAGGTAGAAAAAAGTGAGGCGATTCATTCCATTGTCCTGAATGGGACCTGGCAAAGACTCAACAAGGGCAACAAGGAATTGGTCGCAGAAGAAATTACGAAATTGGCTTTCGAGCGCGGTGCCCTTACGGCTGAAGCGCGACTCACAGACGTCGACTTCGATCTTTTGCAAACACCATTCTGGCAAATGTTTGCTTCAGTTCGACGTTTGACCCGACCATTTCCCGAGGCCCTTCAGCATATTGGATTGGCCCAGAAGAATGCTGAAGGGCAGTTACAGCCCACATGGGCGGCCGTGCTGCTTTTTTCCGAAGAGCCGAGCGGACTTTTGCGGACTAAAGCATCCATCCGCATTTTCCACTATAAATCCGATAAAGTGGATTATTTGGCCACCCCCAATCTCGCGAAACCACCGAAAACCGTTTCCGGTCCGCTTATTTCCCAGATTGCCGATGCCTACCGAGTCGTTTTGGACGAGTTGGCTTCTGGAGTCCAGATGGGGTCTCTGGGATTTGAAGTAGTTCAGAAATATCCAACGAGAGTTATCAAAGAGGTAATCACGAATGCTGTAATCCATCGCGACTACAGTATCCCATCCGATATTCAGATCCGTATTTTTCCGGATAGGATCGAAGTAAGCAGTCCTGGAGCACTCCCGGGCAAAGTCACCGTCCAAAATATCCATAGGATTGGCTCCGTCAGTCGGAATTCGTTGATCGTTTCAAATCTGAGAGAGTTTCCCGATCCCCCGAATCTGGATGCCGGCGAGGGCGTGCGCATGATGATGCAGACAATGAATGCGGCCGGATTATATCCTCCCCTTTACTTCACCCGCAAAACGACCGGCCGGGATGAAGTGCTGGTCGTGTTGCTTAACGAGAATCGCCCGTCCATTTGGGATCAGGTATCAGCGTATTTGGAAAGAAATCAAACCATTGGCAATGCCGAGGTTCGCCGGATCATGAAATCCGACGACACCCTTTCCGCGTCGAAGCAACTAAAAAGGTGGGTAGATCAGGGGCTGTTGGCAATTGATAATCCAGAGGCAGGAAAAAGGGTTAGGCGCTACAGGCTGGCCGAGGTTGACACGACCGGACAGTTGTTTTCTTTCGTGTATGGAAAACAAATCCGGAGTTAATCATATCTCATTGATATAAATGATAATTAGAGCTTCTTTATTATCCTGGGCCTGTAACGGTTCGGGCCATATCCCCAGAATCAATAACAAAATCGTCATTGGTGAGCAATTATGAGAGAAATGTCGAGCAGTTCCTGGCTTCGCCGCGGATCAAGCATCGTGTTTGACAGGCAAACCCTCGGCCCGCTCATCGGCGGCGGGGCTCTCGTGTCGCTGAGGGAGGCGGAGGGCGTGGTCGTCGGCTTCGAGCCGACTGGGTTCGTCCGCGTCTTTTTTCGGTCGCTGGGTAAACGACAGGTCCCGCTGCAGGCGCTTCAGGAAGCGGAAAGTTGGAACGACCTTGTTATTGCAGGCCTGCGACAAGTCACGCCGGAGGCTGTCGAGCGCCTATGGCTGGCCATCGAGGCCGCCGATCTGCCGCTCACGGAAAGCGCCGCGACCCTGACCTCCGCTAAGGTAGAACTACTGCCCCACCAGGTGGTGATAGTGCATCGTGTCGCCAACGCGCGGCCCAGGCGTTTCCTTATTGCTGACGAGGT
>JAUWBX010000492.1 GCA_030609625.1 Phycisphaerae bacterium | reverse complement strand
GTGAAGCTGCAAAAGTTTACGTTAATTAGTTCCTGTTGCGGAAACAGTATTTGTCATTCCCGCGAAAGCGGGAATCCAGCTTTTTCGTTCCGGACCCCTGCTTCCGCAGGGGTGACATCGTCAGTTTTTGTTTTCCGCAACAGATACTAATTACGAACGCACGTCATTTTTTGCTGAGACATTTTCTACCAGATGAAGGATTTTGGGGGCAATTCTGGTTTTACTTGCCTTTGGAAATTGTAGCCATTTGCACCCGGAGATTTTTATTTGAACTGCTGACTCATCAGAACCTATTGCAGCAGAGGTGTTGGCTATTATCATATCAAGGTTCTTTTCTCTCAGCTTCTTTTCTGCACGGGCTCTAACAACTTTATCTTCGAGGGCAAAACCGACAATGACCTGATTTTTGCTTTTATGCTTTCCCGCCCATTTCAAAATGTCTGTTGTTGGCTTTAATTTGAGAGTCAGGGACTTATTGCTCTTTTTAATTTTTGTTTTAGCCGGCCGGGCAGGAGTGTAATCAGCCACAGCCGCAGCCATAATCAGACAATCGCACTTCTCAAAACGTTTTTTGACCGCCTCGAACATCTGGACGGCGGTTTCAACTTCTACGAGTTTCACATCGCTTGGTGGACTTTGGCTGGTTGGCGCGGTTATGAGTGTCACCTTATGCCCGGCCTTAAGCGCCGCACGGGCAAGGGCGTAACCCATCCTGCCGCTGCTGGCGTTGGAGATAAAACGCACCGGGTCAATGTATTCCCGGGTGCCGCCTGCTGTGATTAAAATTCGCATCTCGATTCTTGATTCTCGATACTCGATACTCGAATTTCACTTTTTACGAGCACCGAGCATCCAGCATCAAGTCAAACCTTGCGCTTGTTAATTTTTGAAGCGATTTTTTCTATCGTTTCTAAAATATCCTGCGGCCCTGCCATCCTGCCGATGCCTTCAGCTCCGCAGGCGAGTCGGCCCTCGACAGGACCTATCAGTTGAAAGCTCATCTCTTTGACCGTCTTGACATTGCGCTGCACGGCCGGGTTGTTCCACATATTGTCGTTCATCGCAGGAGCCAAAAGTGCTGCCTCTGATTTAATCAGACGCCAAGCCGCACAAAGGGTCGTACTAAGTAAATCATCACAGATGCCGTTTGCTATTTTGCCTATGATATTAGCCGTCGCAGGTGCCACTACAAAAATATCAGCCCAGTCAACCAAAGCTATATGCCCGATTTTATATTCTTCAGGCGTACTCCACAGGCTCGTAAAGACGGATGAGCAGGTAACCGCCTCAAAGCTTTTTGGGCCAACGAGCAGGCAGGCGTTTTCCGTCATTACGGTATTTACCCTGGCGCCGGCAGAGGTCAGCCTGCTGGCCAAATCGACCGCCTTGTATGCAGCGATCCCGCCGCTGACACCTAACAGAATATTCACATTGTCAAGCATCTCGTATCTCGTTTACCGCCGATGCGTATCGGAGAGCTGATTTATCTTTATTTCTTCTTTTTGTCCCCTGAGGCCTCTGTGGGCAATCCGTCATCAATGGCGATCTTGTCCTGCAGGATTTCCTGAACAACAATTTCGAGCATCGTTTTGCCCTGGACATCCTCAATCAACGGCCTGGCACCCTGCAAAAGCTCGCCCAGTCGTCTTTGAACCAGCGCCGTCAATTTGAATCTGCCGCCAACTTTGTTAACTATCTTTTCGCTCTTGAGTTCATCTATCATCTTTTACCTCATAACTAAAGTGCCTAAAGTGACAGCTTTGCTGTCATTCTGAACGCAGCGCAGCGAAGTGAAGAATCTCTTTTTCGTTGACCATATCCTTCGGCTTCGCCTCAGGATGACACTTACGTGTCACTTTAGGCACTTTCAATTATTTGCACACATTCGTCCACTGCCTGCTGCAAATCCTCATTTATAACCATATGTTTATAATACTGCCAGGCCGCGGCGATTTCATTACTTGCCCCGTTCAACCTTTTTTCGGCGGCATCAACGGCTTCTCTACCCCGGTGGTTCATACGTTCTACAAGGTCCTTCTCGGTCGGCGGTAAAATAAAAATCATTACAGCATCCGGAAAAACTTCCCTTGCTTGTTTGGCACCTTGAACATCGATTTCAAGAATCACCGTCTTATCGGCCTGCACGGCTTCTTCAACCTTGTCCCTCGGCGTCCCATATAGATGACCGAACACCTCAGCATATTCCAGCAGCAGACCCTTATTGATTCGCTCTTGAAACTCCTGTTCTGATATAAACCGATAATCCTCGCCGTCCACTTCAGTTTCGCTCTTTGGCCGGGTCGTAACCGAGATGCTAAGATGAACGTCATTCAGCCGTTTAACCACTTCTTCGCAGATAGTGCTTTTGCCGACACCGGATGGGCCGCTCACTATCACCACTTTGCCTTTTCTGTTCTCAATGT
>JAUWBX010000467.1 GCA_030609625.1 Phycisphaerae bacterium | reverse complement strand
AATAATTTTCTTTGGATATTTGTGAAATTTTCTCTTGACCTTGTTAAAGAGGGAGTGATATAATTAGACGAGCTTTTTCATTTTTTGCCCCTGCTTTTCTCTTCCTTCTCCCCTCCCTCCGCAAAAAAGCAGGGGTATTTAAATCTTTCTGGTAAGTAAACTACTGCCTGAAGGCGGCAGCTTGTAAGATCTGAAGCACGAAATAAAACCAAGTGAACTAAAGTGCCTAAAGTGTAAAGTGCCTAAAGTTTGGGATTCAATTTAGTAACTTTAGTTCACTTTAGCTCACTTTAGCTCACTTTAGCTCACTTTAGGCACTTTCTAACTTAACGTGGCAAATTTTCTCTCATTGTCCGAATGAGGCATTAATAGTCAATTCTCAAGTCAGGCCTAATCGTTCGGCCTCGGCGTAGAGGTCATAGTGCTTCATTTTTTTGAATAAAGTTGTGCGGTTTATCCCAAGTGCCCTGGCGGTTGCCTGTCTGTTCCAGTGATTGGCTTCAAGGGCCTGGCGGATAATATTTTTCTCCGGCCCGGCTAATGCTCCTTTGAGGCTCATCGGTTTGTAGGTCTTTTGCTGCTGGTTTTGCTCTTGCTTGATTGAGTTTGGCAGGTCCTCGGGGCCGATGAATTTGTTTTTACTCAGCAGGGCTGCACGCTCAATTACATTTTCCAGCTCACGAATGTTGCCGGGCCAGGAATAGCATTCCAAATGCTCCATCGCCTCATCGGTAATACCGAGCTTATTTCTGTTGTGCTGTGCAGAGTACACCCGCAAAAAGTGCTTCGCAAGCAGCCGAACATCTCCAACCCTCTTACACAAAGGCGGCAGGTCTATTGTTACCACATTTATCCGGTAATACAAATCTTCTCGAAACCTGCCTTGCCTTACCTCCTCATCGAGGTTGCGATTTGAAGCAAGTATAATGCGTGTATCAACCGTTTGGGTTTTGTTACTGCCGACCGGGTCGAACTGTCTGTCCTCCAGGACCCGCAGAAGCTTGGCTTGCAGAGCGGCCGAGGCATTGGCAACTTCGTCAAGAAAAATCGTTCCGCCATCCGCTGCCAGGAACTTACCTTCTTTGTTACTTACAGCGCCGGTAAATGAACCTCTGACGTGGCCGAACAGCTCGCTTTCGAGCAGCGTCTCAGGGAGTGCTCCGCAGCTTACCTCGACGAACGGTTTGTTGCGTCGGCTCGAACGATGATGTATTGCCCTTGCTAACATACTTTTGCCGGTGCCCGATGGACCGGCCATCAGTATTGTAGTCTTCGTATCGGCGACCGCCTCCACAAGGTCAAAAATCTTCGCCATTTTATAGTTATGGCTGATTATGTTCTCCAGCCGGTATTTCTGTTCGAGCTGCAATCGGAGGCTCTCGTTTTCGCTCATAAGCGATTGCTGCTTAATCGCTTTTTCTACTGTCAGACGTAGCTCGTCATCGATGATAGGTTTTGTAAGATACTCGTAGGCGCCTTGTTTGATGGCCTTAACTGCGCTTTCGATAGAACCATAGCCGGTTATAACAATAGCCACCGTTTGAGGATGGTTTTCCCTGATAACATCTAATAATTCGAGGCCGTCTCCGTCCGGCAGATTGACATCTGTTATGACCAGACTATAGTGTTCTTGCTCTAACTTGGCCAAAGCCCCTTTTAATGTTTCAGCACCGCTGGTCCGGAATCCTTCGAGCGTCAGGAACTCACACAGTGAATCCAATATAATTTTATCGTCGTCTATAACGAGAATATTCTTTTCTCTCATAAATTTTCCTAATCAGTTTTTATGTATCCTTGATGAATCACTTACTGCCGGCAGGTGCACAGTGAAAATACTGCCGCCATCAGGGGTGTTTTCAGCAGTGATTCGCCCGTGATAGCTTTCAATTATGTCCCTGCATATTGCCAACCCCAAGCCCGTCCCTTTGCCTTTATCTTTTGTCGTGAAGAAAGGCTCAAATATTGCTTCTGTGTTTTCCGGCGGCAAACCTGTTCCTGTGTCACGGAACTCAGCCGCAATGGTATTGCCCGCTGTCAGACGGGTTGAGATTCTTAGTTCTCCGCCGTCCGGCATTGCATCCAGGGCGTTCTTCGTAAGATTACAGAACACCTGATACAGATTGCCGCTTCTGATTTTTGGGATGCCGGAGGTATAATCTCGTAATATTCGAATATTCAGGGCCTCTGCTTTTGCGTCCATTGTTTTGATAGCGTCTTCAATAATCTGCTCTATTCCGGTATATTCCAACGGCGTGTAACTGCTGCGAGAGAATTCCAGCAGCTCGCTTACGATTTGCACCATTCTCATAAGTCCCTTCTGGCATTGGGTGAGGTACTCTTTGGGTTTTTCGAGGTCTTCCTGCTCAACAATTCTCATCGCGAGATTGACGTATCGCAGTATCCCGTCCAGGGGGTCATTTAGCTCGTGGGCGACCTTAGAGGCAAGCTTGCCAACAGCAGCCAGTCTTTCTGTGTTGGCAGACTGTCTTTGGATATTGACCTTTTCAGTTACGTCTTCGATTATGATGATACCGCCGAGATTTTTTGCTGTTTTGATTTCTTTCAGTGGTGTGCAGACGATTCGCAACAGTTTTGTTTTGTTGTTTGATGTATAGCCTACGTCATTAAATCGGCATGTTTTTCCCATTGCAATCGCTGATTTTAATTGCCGTGTCCAGCCAAGCCATATCTTGTCATCGGTACCTTTTGCTAAGGATTTATCGATGTAATGAC
>JAUWBX010000333.1 GCA_030609625.1 Phycisphaerae bacterium | reverse complement strand
ACCTTCTTTCTATGGGGCATACAGTAAGATAGCAGCGACAACTGATTGGCCAATTTGCTAATTATTTAGGTTCCTGGTATTTGTGCCGGTGATGTCGGAGCCGTCGGGCAGGGAATACTTTACTTTTTGGCAGGATGTGGGTTATAATAATTATATGAATCGCGAAGCATTGTTAGAACAAGTGAAAAGGTCTATACGTGAAATGGAGCCAGATGCTGAGATCATCCTTTATGGGTCCCGCGCCCGTGAGGATTCACAAGCACAGTCAGATTGGGATTTTCTGATTTTACTTGATGGCCCTGTTAATGATGAACGTACAGACAAAATTCGACATCGCCTTTACGAAATTGAATGGGAGAGCGATGAAGTTCTCTGCTGCATTGTACGCAGCCGAGAAGAATGGAATAGTTCTCTCTGGGAGAGTATGCCGTTTCATCAAAATGTCCAGCTTGAGGGGATAGTATTATGACCAAATCAAACAAAGAGTTGGTTTCATATCGTCTCCAGAGGGCGCGCGAAACACTCGCGGATGCGCGTATTCTGGCCGATGCCAGCCGTTGGAATCCGTGTGTGAATTGACTTTATGTTTATTATTGACGGTTATAATCTGCTGCACTCAATTCATAAAGAGGACCCGAATTCAGGGCCAATCAGAGATGTTCAGTTGTGCTGGATTGTCGGTAGATACTTAAAGCAAATTGGCCAGAAGGGTGCAATTATTTTTGATGGTACCGGCCCGCGAGACAAAAGCGAGTTCGATAATGTAAGCAATCTGGAGGTTTTATTTGCCGGCTTAGGTACGGACGCCGACACGGTAATCGAGGATAAAATAGGTGCAAATACAGCGCCGAGAAGATTAACGATTGTCAGCAGCGACCGGAGATTGCGAAAAGCGGCCCGGACCAGAAAAGCAACATCAGTAAAGTCGGAGGTTTTCTGGAATAATATCCAGAAACAATTAAGCCGGAAAAAGACAATCAAAGAACCCGCGGCAAAACGGCAGGGACTAACTGACGGGGAGACCAAACAATGGCTTGAGTTTTTCGGCCTTGAGCAGTAAATAATCGTAAAGCGTGGGTCGTTTTATTTTTTGCAAGCTGCCGGACAGTTGTATCAAAATAAAATAAAATCCCTCGATAAGCCGGAGCTTTCTGCTCCAGAATCGAGGGATTTTGTGACACAAAGTCTTTTATCTTTTTAAATTTCTATCGAACTACTTGTTACTCCGGCAAAGTCATACTTTTTGCTGCCCCGGTCAAATCTGACAGAATTTTATATTGCTTAGTCCACTAAAAAGGTGTATAAGAATGGTTTTCCGGTGCGCCGAGTACTGGGCAAAGACCGATATTATTTACTTTACTTTGTCTGTGTACGGCAGGTTACCGGGTTGTGTGGGAAGTAGGGCAGTTCTGTGTGGCCGCCACTACAAACAGTGTGGTTGTTTTTTATGGAGAAACTATGAAGCGCAAAATGGTTACGATTGACGGTAATACGGCGGTGGCATACGTGGCCCACGCTACGAACGAAGTTATTGCAATATATCCAATTACACCAAGCTCATCTATGGGCGAAATGGCCGATGCCAAGACTGCCAAAGGCCAGCCCAATATCTGGGGAACGGTTCCTTCGGTTACGGAGATGCAGTCGGAAGCCGGTGCGGCTGGAGCCGTGCATGGGGCGTTGGCGACCGGCGCTTTGACCACGACTTTCACCGCCTCACAGGGACTTTTATTGATGATTCCCAGTATGTATAAAATCGCAGGCGAGCTTCTGCCTACCGTTTTTCACATCTCAGCACGTTCATTGGCCTGTCAGGCACTTTCAATATTCGGCGACCATTCTGATGTGATGACCTGTCGAGAGACCGGCTTTGCAATGCTGTGTTCGGGCAGCATTCAGGAGGTTATGGATTTAGCACTAATCGCTCAACAGGCGACGTTGGCCTCGCAGATACCTTTCCTGCATTTCTTTGAGGGCTTTAGAATCAGCCATGAGATTCAAAAGGTTGAGGAACTAACGTTCGATGATATGCGAGCGATAATTGATGACGAATTAGTTGCCCGGCATAAAGCCAGGGCGCTTTCACCGGACCGGCCGATGATTTCCGGCACAGCGCAAAATCCGGATGTCTATTTCCAGGGTAGAGAGACGGTGAACAAATATTATTTAGCTACGCCGCAGATTGTACAGGATACGATGGATAAGTTCGCAAAGCTTCTCGGACGGCAATATCATTTATTCGATTATGTCGGGCCGACAGATGCCGAGAAGATTATTATTATTATGGGCTCAGGCGCCGAGACCGCTCACGAGACGGCTGAATCCCTGGCCTCTAAAGGCGAAAAAGTGGGGGTGGTGAAGGTCCGGCTTTATAGGCCGTTCAGCATCGAGCACTTTATTGCTGCTTTGCCGAAAACAGTAAAGAAAATAGCGGTATTGGACAGAACGAAAGAACCCGGTTCCATCGGCGAGCCGTTATACATGGACATTCGTACCGCTATTGGCGAAGCTATGGAAGCGGGCCAAACTTCTTTTGAGAAATATCCGCTTATTGTCGGCGGACGATATGGACTTGGCTCAAAAGATTTTACGCCTGCTATGGTCAAGGCCGTCTTTGATAATCTCGATGCTGCAAAGCCCAAAAAAGGTTTTACGGTGGGCATCATTGACGATGTAACGAATACCAGCCTGGAGGTTGATGAATCTTTTGAGATTGCCGGTAAACGACTTTTATCCGGCATGTTTTTTGGGCTTGGCGCCGATGGCACAGTGGGTGCAAATAAAAACTCTATAAAGATTATCGGTGAGTTAACGGATAATTACGCCCAGGCCTACTTTGTGTACGATTCCAGGAAGGCCGGCGCAATGACCACATCACATCTGCGGTTTGGCGAGCAGCTTATCCAAAGGCCTTATCTTGTAAGCAAAGCTGATTTCGTTGCGTGTCATAATCCAAGTTTTCTGGAAAAATATGATATGCTTTCTGCTGCGCGTCAAGGAGGTACCTTCCTGCTGACCAGCAGCCACGGCAAAGATGAGGTTTGGGATACTTTGCCGCAGAAAGTGCAGAAGCAGATAATCGAAAAGAAGCTGAAGTTTTACGTTATAGATGCGATTGCGCTTGCTGCCGAGCTTGGATTGGGTGCACGAATCAACGTAATTATGCAAACCGCCTTTTTCAAAATCAGCAATATTATTCCGCTTGATACGGCTGTCAAAGCTATCAAAGATGCTGTCCAAAAGACTTACGGCAAGAAGGGACAGAAAGTCGTTGAGATGAATTATACAGCCGTGGACGGTGCCCTTGATAAAATCTATGAGGTTACCGTTCCGGACAAGGTTACGAGTAAGATAAAGATGCGGCCGCCCGTTCCGGAAGATGCTCCTGATTTTGTCAGGGAGGTTACCGCAGAACTTATAGCACTTCGTGGGGATAAGCTGCCTGTGAGCAAGATGCCGGTTGACGGCAAATTTCCGACCGGCACGACAAAATATGAAAAACGCAACGTTGCTGTTAATATTCCGCAGTGGGAGCCTGATGTTTGCATTCAGTGCGGGACATGCTCTTTGCTTTGTCCACACGCTGCTATAAGAATTAAGGCATACGACCAGAAGTATCTCCAGGATGCCCCGTCAACATTTAAGAGTGCCGATGCCAAAGGTAAGGACTTTGCCGGTATGAAATTCACGGTTCAGGTAGCTCCGGAAGATTGCACTGGTTGTGGTGCCTGTGTTCTGGCTTGTCCTGCACAGGAAAAGGACCAGAACAAGAAGCCCACAGGCCGAAAGGCAATCAATATGGCGTTTCAGGAACCTCTTCGTGCCACCGAGCGTGAAAATTACAAGTATTTCCTTGCGATTCCGAATACCGACCGCAATCTCTTCAAAGCCGCTTCTGTTAAAGGCAGTCAGTTGATTAAGCCTTTGTTTGAATATTCCGGTGCCTGTGCCGGCTGTGGAGAGACGGCTTACGTCAAACTGTTGACACAATTATTCGGAGACAGGGCGTTGATT
>JAUWBX010000369.1 GCA_030609625.1 Phycisphaerae bacterium | reverse complement strand
AACGAAAAAGAGATTCTTCGCTTCGCTCAAAATGACAGCTTTGCTGTCACTTTAGGCACTCCAAACTTTACTGGTTTTTGTTTTCAAGCTAACCCTTGCCACAAAGAAAAAGCGAATATGGGGCTTGTCAATTTGATGTGCACTCATACGCCTGCGCCTGCGTAACCTGTGCAGGCAACCACAGGTGCAGGCAAAGCGCAACAGCAAGTACCCTTCACGAGATGCGAAGCTCATCCGATACTTTTACATATCATCCGGCCCTTCGGCTGCGCTCAGGGCAGGCTTTTTTCGCACAAACCGGACCCCGCTACGGCCTCGGCCTTCGCCGAGACGAGCTGCAGGCTGCCCAGCAAATAGTTTTTCACTACTACGTCCCAGTTCATATTTTTCGCAAGCTCGTAGCCGGTTTGAATCATACTTTCAACCTCGGCTTCGTTCTTGGGTAAGCGTGAGCATATTTGCATTGCAACTTTTTCACTTTCGCTTGCTTCTATGCGGTCGCGCACCGACCGGCCAATCTGTAGTATATCCTCGATCTCAGCATAGCCATTGGTTTGAAGGCTTGCCTGACGGCAGTCAAGGTTCGTATAGTCAGCAATTATAGCATTCTTAACATCTCCTGCTCCGGTTGTGTCCCGCAGGAAACCCGAACACCCACACACACTGCTAAAAACACATATTCCGCCGAAAGTCAGCGGTTCAAGCTGAGCTATCCCAAAGGGCTCATAAATGCTCTGTCCAAATTCGACATCGCTTCCTTTGCGAATGTCCATAAATTCCATATCTTCCGGCATTCTCTTGCCGCATCTTTTGGGCGCAAAGCCGAACTGATTGATGAAAATGATTTTTATATTCCTGCTTCTGGCGTTGAATTCCTGTACAGCCGTATAGTAATCCGCCTCACCCCCGGATAAATCCGGCCAGCCCTCACGGTGGGCCACAGGCCATTTATACGCCGATTCCATATTATAGATATCACTGCTGCGACGCCGTGATACTTCGGTCGAAAGGACAAGCAGCACCGCAGTTTTATCCTGTGTCCTGAACTCTTTTTCCAAGTGTTCGAGCACGCGCAAATCACGCCACATTCCCTTGCTTTGCACCAATCTTGTAACATGTGTAAAGACAAAATCCGGCTTGTAGCCCAACAGGTTCTCGCAATACCGCTGTAGTTTTTCTTTTGATGCAAGCTTGTCCCCCACGCTGATTTGATATGCCGGGATACCGTTATAAACTATATCTATCTTGGCGTTCTCGAACTCCGGTGAGAGGAACCGCAATTCGTCCACCACATAATCGCCCACCGCGGATATATGGTCGCAGTAAATCGAGGCTTTCACAAGAGCGTGTTTGAAATAGGAGCCCTGGTCGCCGAACACTTCGTTGACGAAAAGTCCATTATGGTGAGCCTGCTTGATAACATTATAGAACATTGTATCGTGCCCTTGATGTTCCTCTACAATACGCCGCATCGTGGCTACCTCGTGGGCATAAAAAACTGTCCTGAAATTACAACAAGGCTCGAGAACAGCCGCCAGCGCTGTGGGCATCCCCATAAACTCGTGCGAAATAACAACTGTCGAATCTTTAGCTGCGCCGATCGCCTTTAGCACGGCAATTGCCACCGGCGCCAATCTGACATATTGTTCGTACTCCCACAGGTGTTCGTGTAAATGGCTTTGGATACCGAATTCCTCGAACAGGCGTTTTTTGAATTCGTCAAGCACACCCTTATCCATACGTTTTACATCGACCAACACCACCTCAGGTGAGCTTTTTATGCCAGTCTGCTTATCAACAAATGTTCGTCTGCCGTAGATAATACCTGCATTGTAGTATTTTTCGATCTTACGAAAGGCCGGAGCATATCCCGTATTTACAAATCCATCAATAGATGAATAAAACACTTCGCCATCTTCGCCGAGCCGCTCTGACACAGAGCCTTCAGTGGTGAACAATGGGCCGACAAGAATTGACCTGTCAATTAATTCAAGGTAAGATTTGCAGGTGAAAAAACCCTGCAGGACGGCACCTATACCACCAACTTTCCCCACTGTCTCGTGGGTAACGTGTACCGCTGTTGTCTCATTGGCCATAATAAGTTTCCCTCCAAGTTTTTATGGGGCTCACTAAGGTTGTCCCGCACCAATGCTCCGTGCGCCTGGTCTGGATTGGCGCGGGGCTGTTTCCGCATAAAATATAGGAAACAATTTCATCACAACCAAACTGGAGGGATTCTATGGCTTGGTATTTTTTTGCAGACCGAAAAAAACAGGTCAGATTAGCAAATTGAAGGTGTTTTTTGGGACCACTTTAGCCGGCCTCGGAAATTTTCTCCAAAAGTCAGCTTATTTCATCGCGCAGTGCCCTTATCGAACCCGAAAGTACATGCTGGGGAATATCAGCTAATTCCGGCTCCAGTATTTCACTAAGTGCTATTTTGTCGATAATCTCTACTACCTGTGCAGCATGAGGAGCTATCAGGGCCGCAATCCTTTGGGCTTCGTATAATTCACTGTCAGCCATTAGTCGCAGATACATAATTATGTGTTTCGTCAGCTCTCTCCCGCTCATCTCAAATACCGGCCCAGCCGTCTCAATGGGCCCAACCGTCTCAGTCGCCCCTTCCGGAACCTCTCTTTCCTGCAATATGTCTTGTGTAAGCTTGTGTGTCTCGGCCATCAGTTGTTTTTCTCTTTCCTTGTTGGTTACATCTATCGGTGCAAGTTTTAGCTCTTCGCCGGAGTCTGAGCTGGGAACGTATAGTTTGTTATGGCATGCCGGGCATTTGCCCCATTTGCCACCGGCACTGTCAGTAGCTTCTATCTTTTTGCCGCAATACTCACAGTGAAATATTATTGCCATTTTAGCACCTCTTAATTTCTAAAGTTAAAAGTGCCTAAAGTGTAAAGTGTAAAGTGCCTAAAGTTAAAAGGAATGAATAATGAATATCCAACAAGGAATGTCCAACGTCGAACTATTTTCCTTCATCATTCATCATTCCTTGTTCGATATTGGATATTCTTTTTTGCAACTTTAATTTACTTTAGCTCACTTTAGGCACTTTAGCTCACTTTAGTTCACTTATTTCTCCGACTTATATTCTGCAACCACCTCGGTAGTTATTCCGCCGCGAGGCGTAAATCGAGAGGTAACCTTCATCCAGCGTGGTTTGCATACACCGCTCAAATCATCTAATATATCATTTGTCAGGGCCTCATAAAAAATCCCTTTATTGCGGTAACTCTGCATATAAAGCTTAAGACTCTTTAATTCGATACACGACTTGTCGGGACAATATTCGATAACAATCTCACCAAAATCCGGCTGGCCTGTTCGAGGGCAGACGCTCGTAAACTCAGGGCATCTGACGGTTATACAATAATCTCGCTCTGGACGCGGGTTATCGAACAATTCTATTTCTACCCGTTTGCTCATTACCATCCCTCATACAAACCCTGACTGAATTACTAATATAACTTCAATGCTGATTTAAAACAAGTAATAATAAACGAAAAAAATAAACAAGTTTCTGCGAAAGGCATCGGCAAAGCTTGGGTTTTATTGACAAGATTTTGGGTGTGTAAATATAGAGAAGTAAAAACAAGGCAAGAAACGTTTAGATTGTTTGCTTTTGTCTCAATTTAATCGGCCATAAAGCACTGGTTTTACTTCAATTTCTCTAAAAAACGTATTATTAGACAA
>JAUWBX010000160.1 GCA_030609625.1 Phycisphaerae bacterium | reverse complement strand
GGGGCCGTCCTTTGGCCGATAGACACCAAGAAAAACATCTTCTGTTCCGTTGAGCAGTGTAATTTTCCCTTCTTTGGTCTCAAATGTCACCCAGTGCCAGTCCCGGTAGTAGCCCCGAAATTCCGGATAATCCCACGTCATACCCGGTGTATGGTTTTTGTAATCATTGCTCCAGAGATCCAGCCGCCCCCCTTTTGTTCTGTTTTTCCATACTCGATACGGCCCTCTGCCCACCCATTTCATCTTTACCATTTTGTTTTCAGGATAATCAAATGTGATGCCCATCAGGTCAAACTGCCCATCAAGCTCATACTGATAATCTAATCTCACCCAACCGCTTGGATAAATCTTCCACTTTGCATAATCCAGGCTCCCCTCATATTTGGCCTCGACGAATATGTCATCCTTCCTGCGCCAATGGTTCAACTCAATAAGTCTGTTGTCACCAACTACCGGCCGCGGTCCCTTTCCCATCGAGATATATCTGCCGTCTTTCTCAACCTTAGACAGCTCACCGGTCTTTTTGCTGAACGAAAGCTTCAAACCATCCACCTTGACCAGAAGCTCCTCTTGACCTTCCGTCAAGCTGACCTCAGCGTTCTTTTTGCTTTCCCTTCTTACGTATTGATGACAGGATTCACACCCCTTTCGAATTCCCCGCGACCATGTCCAGACTTCCTTACCCGCTGGATCAAATGCAGTTAGATAAAGCACCCCTGCCTCACGCCAATCCTCCGGCAAATTCAGCTTCAACACACCTTTGCCGCCAGCTTCCACATCGCAAGCTTCCAGTGTGTCGCTATGAAGGACAGCATGTTTGTTCTGCTCTGTAAACGGTTTCGGCAATCTCGCCAGTTTCCACTCGAATCTGCATTCATTCAGGTTCGTAAAACCATAGCGGTTTTCCACCTGTATCTGCCTCGCAAAATCCTTTGACAGTTTCTCAATATCGATATGAATGGGAGACCATATCTCTTTGACCGCATAGAAGCTGCCTTCCTTTTGTCTGTAAGGCCCAAGTATCCCATCTGGTGCATGATTGCCGTCTGTGTCGATTTTGTCATTCCTATCTGTCCTGACCACGCCCTCGTCCACTAGTGACCACAGAAATCCTCCTGCTCTGACAGGCGATTTGGCCATCATATCCCAATAGTCATTCAGCCCTGCCCCGTGCCCCCCGTCATATAGACCGTGTAGAAATTCCGTTGGCATAAAAAGAGTCGAACCCTGCAGCTTCCTCTTAACGCTCTCATAGCTCTGGTAATGTTCAGTATCAACGCCATTGAAATTCTCCCCCGGATGCAACACCCGCCGCTTCTGTGGGTCATATAGCCAAAATTCCCCATCCAGCGCCCGATTCCATCCCCTTTCGTTTCCGTTGTCCCAGAACAGAATACATGGATGGCTCACATCTCTTGTTACCGTTTCCCTGACCAACTTCCTACCAATTCCTGTATCGTATGGAGGCCTCTGCCAACCCCCCAGCTCGTTCAGAACATATAGGCCCAATTTATCACACACCTCCAAAAAATGTACATCCGGCGGATAATGCGACATTCGCACTGCATTCATATTCATTTCTTTTATCAGCCGTACATCATCATAACTTATCTTCCTGCTCAGGCACCTCCCCGAATCAGGCCAGAACGAGTGTCGGTTCACCCCTTTCAGTCGAATCTTATGGCCGTTTAGAAACAGCCCTTTGCCCGGACGAACTTCGAATGTGCGAAATCCAAACCACTCTTTGGTCTTGTGAATAACTTTGTCGCCTGCAGATAACTGAAGCTCCAATTCATACAGATATGGTGTCTCAGCACTCCACGGCTTTATATCAGCTACCTTTCCGCTGAGAGTTATCTTCTTCTGTCTCTTAACTACTTGTGCGCTAAACGGCCCTCCTGCACTCACTCCCAGCACTACCCCCGCAACTTTGTCTGCCGTCTCGATGTTTTCCAGATATACATCTACATTGATGCTCCCGTCCGCCCTTGCGTCAATCGCCGCCCGTTTGATAAATTGCTTTGGAAAAGCCTCCAAATAAACCGGCCTGTAGATCCCTCCGAAAATCCAATAGTCAGCCTTCCTCTCCGCAGCCTCCACACTCGCGTTTGCCGAGACCTTGCTTACTGTAATTTCCAACAGATTCTTCCTGCCAAATTTGACCAATTCTGTGATATCATACTTAAAACTATAAAAACCTCCTTGATGCCTCGGCCCTGCGCTCTTACCGTTAATCCACACCTCTGTATCTGTCATAACCCCATCGAAGACAATGTTGATAACCTTGTCTGCCCATCCATTCGGTACCTCGAAACGATATCGGTATTTCCCCTGCTCACTGCCTTTTTCAATATCGTGCCCATAATTATATGTGCCAAAGCCTTGCAGTTCCCAGTTTGACGGCACCTGAATCGTTGTCCATTCACCGCTGTTTCGCCCTTCAGTGCAATAGAACTCCCACTGCACTGGAGTGTCTTTGCCCCTGCCTGAAAGATACATAACCTCCGTCTCTTCACATAATGCGTTGTGCAGTCCAAAACTCAGCGTGACCAGCACGCTCACCAGAAAGTACTTCTTCAACATCTCACTAATTCTCCCAAATGAACTTTGGTTCAAAACAGATCAAACCTCCACAATTCCCCCGGCAAAATTGAGATTATCTCTACAACGTCCATTTTACTAAAGAAGTGATGACATATCAAATACTTGATCTGTCCCCCTCGCTAATGGCTCCGAAATCATGGTTGATTGATACATTTCTTTTCATCCGTGTACTTAACCCGAAAATTGTGAAAAATTTTCAAAAAATATTCGTTTTTTGGCAAAAATCCAACGTTTGATGGCTTCATAATTCATAAGAATTGACATCTGTAGTGACAAAATGGAGACACGATGTCACCGCAAAATCGCAGCATTTTGCAGCTCATGAAAAAAGGTAACTTAGGGCATAGTTCCCGGTTTGAAACTGTTGTTGTTTTATTCACTAAAGCGGTCCCGTTCATGAACTTTCCAAAGAGCCTCTCTGCTAAATTCATTGGTTCTACGGCGGTCTTATGTACGCTTGACTTCTTCTCTTGAATCGTTATTCCCCTGGTGGTATATTCACTTCTGTATGTTGAAGTCATTTTTACTATCCATAGGAAAGGAAGCTATGAAATACCAATGCTCCACAATCGTCGCGATATATCTGGCCATGTGCTTTGGCCTTACCAGCTCGACGGCAGAAGCCGCCGAGCCGCACACGGCCTATCTGATGGCGTATTTCGGTCCCGAAGAAAAACTGTATTACGCCTGGAGCCGCGATGCGAAAAATTGGACCGCACTCAACGGCGGCAAGCCTGTATTTGATTCCAAGGTCAGGTTGCGAGATCCCTTTATCCAGCGTGCCAACGGCAAATTTCATATGGTCCACACCAAGGGATGGAATCATCCCACAATCTTCCACTGGGAGTCAACTGACCTGATTAACTGGAAAGGGGGGGCGATCGATGTGGTCCCACCGGATCGCAAGCGTGCATGGGCACCGGAGTTTTTCTACGAAAAACAAAGTGGGCTTTTCTATGTCTTCTGGGCGTCGATTTACCACGGCCACAATACCATGCACTTAGCCACAACACGTGATTGGACCGATATCACTCCTGAACGCGCGCAGATCTACTACGACATTGGCATCCACGATATTGACCTGACCATCGTCGCGTTCAATGGCGTTTACTATGGTTTCCACAAACCAGGAGATGTCAATGACCGAATGGGAAACCGTTTGTCCATTTCCCGTACCCTGGATCCCAAGACAAACACCTTCGCAAAAGGTAAACCGGGAAAGGTGGTATTTGACGGACAGTCAAAGCCAACCGAAGGGCCGGAGGTCATCCAGCTTATCGGCCAAAACACCTGGTATATTTATGGCGACCCCTTCCGAAGCCCTATGGAAGCGTGGGAGACAACCGATTTTATCAAATTCAAGAAGATCGCGGTTAAGACTGTTCCCGGATCCAAGCACTGCAGCATGCTTCCTATCACCAAGACCGAGTTGCGCCGTCTTCTCGACACCTATCCAGCAAACACCCCCCCAGCATCAGTCGAAGTCCTCCTGCCTCACGCCAAACAGAAACCCAGTACGTGGCGTTACACATTCGAGCAACCCACCGCCCACTGGTTCAAGAACGAATTCAACGATTCTCATTGGAGATCGGGACAAGGCGGTTTCTGTTTGCGGCAACTTTGTCCGCCACCCTTCGGCCTGTTCCGGCTTGCCCCAGGCTTCATAGAGCTTGATTAGGTTGTTCAGCGAGCCTGTGTATGAGGGTGTATGTCACCCAGTCTGAGATGTCGGCCTTCAATAGCTTGAATTAGCAGTGGTTCTGCCTTGTCGTAGCGGGCTTTTTCTTTGTACAGCACGGCCAGTTCATGACTTCTCGAAGAGCTCTTATAATAAATCCAGAGGTTCTACAGTGGTCCGATGTTCGGTTGACAAGCGCACCGGGTATCATACCCTCCTGAACAGCAACCCCGCCAGCATTGCTGCAAGTGCCAAGAGGTAACAGATATGGCTTATCGGTTTTCGGGTTTTTACGGGAATTATTTCCTGCCTGATTGTGCTGCTATTAAGTTTGGGGATATCCTTCAGTTGCGTTGCGACTTGTCCTGCGAGGCTGTATTCTGACGGATACGGTCTGTTAAAGTGGAGTCTCGCCAATTTATCATGGTCGCGGTCATAAAGACGCAGAGAAAGGGACTCTGTGTCGCCTACAGGTACGACAACTCGATAGCTGCCAAGGCCGATTTCCTCAACTGCAACTTTGTTGATTGTCTCTGTATCATCTACAGTATGAGCATCAAAATCAATGCCTGTCATAGGTTTTCCGGATTTATCCTGGCGCGTTATATTGATTGTCCATTTGCTGCTGTCTTTTGTCTGCTGCAGATAGAGGCCTTCTGTTGAGTCTCTTCTGAGAATACTGCGAACTGCCTGAGACCAGAAACGGCCGAACTGATTCCATGTGAGCCACTGAGACCCCCATTTATCAGTGACGTCACTGGTATAGGCCATTGTCGAACCCAGCCCATATCTGGAAAACGCCATAATCGGATCACCTGAATTTGTAGCAAGCAGCAGTTGTGTTGCAGGTTTGACATTGGCCATTACATATCCGAAGACAACAGGAAGGTCAGAGTCGCTGAAACCGGAAAGCAGCGGGTGGTCCGAGACCTGAACAAGATTGAATAAATCCTCCTTTACTGCTGAACCCGAAGTCTCAATTGTCTCTTTTGTAAATATCTGCGGGATATTTGCCGGGTCTGTTGTTTCATAATAACGGCCCCTTCCAATCTCAGCCAGCGACGAGAGCAGCACACGGTCGGCATTACCCAGGGCCACAGTGGATACGGTAATACCGGCGCTCGCCATTTCCGCTACCAGGCCCTGGTGATCGGCTGGCTGGCTCTGGCCGTCACTGAGTATTATAACATGTTTGATTTTTGCAGAGACTGCATTGAGCATCCTGAAGGCGGTATCAATACCAGGATACATTGACGTCCCACCGCCCGATGCGAGAGTATTAATAGCATCCTTGACTGTATCTGCTTCTCTCAGGCTTCGTATGGGACTAATAATAAATGCCTGACCGTCGAATCCAACCACACCAATATGGTCCTGTTTTCCCATGAGGTCAACTGTTGCCTTGGCAGCCTGCCTTGCAAGTTCAATAGGCATACCAGTCATACTTCCGGATTTATCAATCACAAGAACCATGGCCACCGATGGCTGCTCCTTCTGCTTTTCATACCGGCTTGTCAGCGGAAGAACTTCTTCAACAGGTGTCTTGTAATAACCGCCAAGCCCGA
>JAUWBX010000294.1 GCA_030609625.1 Phycisphaerae bacterium | reverse complement strand
GAAAAAAAACAAATCTCCCCAACCGACGAGCAAATCGCCCAGGCCAAATCGAAAGTCGGTTTTGAAAAGCTGAAACTCGATGACTACAACAGGACGGTGCAGTTCGCCGTAGAGGGCATGAGGCTGGACCTCGGCGGGATTGCTAAAGGCTATGCTATTGACAAGGCCATCGAGGCAATGCAAACCTCCGGGGCAATCGGCGGTATGGTTGACCTCGGCGGTGACATTCGGTGCTTCGGCGCACCACTAAAAAGCAGAACACATTGGGTAATCGGACTGCAAAATCCAAATTTAGACAATTATATTGGTGAACAAGACCTTGCGTTGAAGCTCAAATTGGCCAACAGAGCAGTCGCGACCAGCGGCGATTATCAGCAGTTTGTTTTAATCGAAGGCAAACGCTACAGTCATATCATAAACCGCAAAACAGGAACAAGCACCGAAGGCCTATCAAGCGTAACCATTATCGCAAACAATGCAACTGACGCCGATGCCCTGGCCACAGCGGTAACCGTTATGGGAACTGAAAAGGGCATTGCCTTAATCGAAAAACTGCCGGGCACCGAAGCGATTTTGATAACCTCCCAGCCGAAGTTTGAGATTATAAAAACCACCGGCACAGAAAAATACTTAAAGTAGCCAACAAGAGTTTATGGGGTGGCTTTTCTTCTGCCCATAACGATGTACGTCAGCAAGCCGTACAGAAAGAACATGCCGCCGAGAACACTGGCAACGAGTACTGATATGAGCAGAATCGTGCCACTGAAATTGTAAACAATGCCGAGTGTCAGTAGTGTAACCCCATAGATCAGCAGCGGCAGGCCCAGTGATAAAGGAAATATCCATTGCTTTTGAGGCGGATAAAACGCCTCAAGCGGCATACCGTTATCCAGGCAAAGTTTTCTGATGTAAATCTTTCTTTTCAGGATTCCTCTTATCAGATACGCAATTCCCACACAGAACGGCATTACACAAAATACAAATTGCATTCCGTTCAGGCTCAGGCCACCCTCATTAAAAAAAACAATCGCTATAGAAACCGAAGAAGCTATTAGCAGGGACGCCGCTATGTAGATGCTTCGAATCCATTTTGCGCTGCTTGCGTCTTTGCCCTGAGTGCCAACAATGCCTTTTTCTATCTTCATCTTTTTTTCCCGGTGTCTCAGGCATCTTGAAATCGTCTTATAGACTGCAAACAAAAGGGCAAGGACCAAAAAAAAGGTAAACTGTGCTATCAGGTAAATGTCAATTGCAGCAATTACAGGTGTCTGTACCATAATAAAACTCCTAAAAAATCTTGCGAACGAATCCCCCTTAAGATTACACAATTAGTTGCTGTCGTAGCCGCAATATTACAAACTTTTCGGCAGAAACGCAAAAAAAAACGCAAAAACTCTTGATAGACACATCATGATTATAATGAGGAGCATTACGACGTTTTTGTCTTTTGTCCCGCTGCTTCTGGTTCGGGGGCGGTCTTGCCGCGGTAGATAATTACTTTGGTTGGGCATTTGTTCATCGCTGTTTCGGCTTGCTCGTTGGGCTCGTATCTGGCGTAGTCTATCCGGGCCAGATTGTCCTCTACCGAGAATACATCTGTTTGTTTAACACAGATGCCACAGCCGGTACAGCCGACCTTGCAGATTGACCGTGTGCTCTTGCCGCTCTCCTTACTGTTACAGGCAACAATCATCATATTCTCGTAACCGAAAGGAACCATTTCGATCAGATTGCGTGGACAGGCCTTCGAGCAGGCCGTACAGCCGGTGCATTTCTCATAGTCAACGACAGCCAGGCCGTCAACAATGTGCAAAGCATCAAACTTGCACGCTCTCGTACAGTCGCCGAAGCCAAGGCACCCGAAGCCACAGGCCTGCACGTTAGCTAAAGCGTTTGCAGCAATACAGCTTTGTATGCCCTGATACTGTGCATATAAAGTTTTGTCGTCTGTGCGAGCACGGCAGCGCACGATTGGTCTTTGTTGGGGGCCTGAGTCGCTGACCTGCAGACTTAATATATTTGCGATTTTCGCTGACGTTTCAGGTCCGCCGGGCGCGCATTTGCCTAATAGTTCCGGATCTCCCAGAACGGCTTTCGCATACTGACCACAACCGGCGAAGCCACAGGCACCACAGTCGAGATTCGGCAGGGCCTCGTGAATTTGCTCTACCTTCGGGTCAACCTCGACTTTGAGCTTTTTGCTTGCTATCAAAAGCACCAGCGCAAAACCACTGCCTAAGCCCAGCATTGTTACCCCCGCCGACCACGCACTACTCCACAATTCCAATATGCCACCCAAAATCATTTCCTATCCTTTAACCACAAAGACACTAAAAGTGTAAAGTGCCTAAAGTATGGATATCAGGAGAACAGGGTATCAGGAAAAACAACGCTACTTTGCAAAAGCTACGTAGCGCGAGCCTGATGTCCTGATAACCTGATGCCCACTACCTGATAGTCTGATACACTGATAGCCTGAATCTTTAGTTCACTTTAGGCACTTTAGTTCACTTTTTCATCTAATCATTCCTGCAAAACCCATAAAGGCCATGGCAAGGATACCTGCGGTAATCAGGGTAATCGGTGCACCTTTGAGGCACTTCGGAACGTCAGCCATATTCAGATTTTCTCGAATGCCGGCCATAATGCAAATCGCCATCGTAAAGCCGATGCCGGCACCGAAGCTAACCACCACTGCTTCAAGCAGAGAGTCAATGGCCCAGAGGTTCAAAAACAAACATAATCCCAATATCGCACAGTTCGTTGTAATAAGCGGCAAAAATATACCAAAGCTCTCGTACAAAGAAGGGAAAAACTTTCGCAGATACATTTCCACCAATTGCACGGCACCGGCAATAACCAATATGAAACAAACGTATCGCGTAACCTCCAGACCAAGTTTCATCAGGACCCAATTATCAATCATCCATGTCAGCGTACCACTGAGTGTAACAACAAATGTTACCGCCAGCCCCATACCGAAAGCCATATCGATTCTGCCCGAAACACCAAGATAGGGACAGATACCGAGGAACTTTGTGAAGACAAGGTTCTTGACCACAACGATGGATATAAAGCCGATTATCAGAACGTTAAGCGTATCCATATAACTTTCCTCTCAAGCCTCTTTTTTGGTAACCATATTCACCAAACCCAACAGCAGCCCCAAAGTTATAAACGCTCCCACCGGCATGCCCATCGCCGCCCACGGCACAAAAGCATCAGGCATGAACTGTACCTCGAATATTTTACCCGTTGACAGCAACTCCCTGACACCAGCCAGGACACACAATGTAAGTGTAAAACCGATACCCATTCCAAGCGCATCTACGATACTTACAAACAGGCCGTTTTTACTGGCACAGGCCTCAGCACGGCAAATGATAATGCAGTTGACGATAATCAGCGGAACATACGGGCCAAGCACTTCGCTCATTTCCGGCTGGAACGCCTTCAAAAATAAATCCGCTATGGTAACAAAGGTTGCTATCGTAAGTGTAAACATCAGTATCCGCAGGTGTGGTTTGAGAAGGTTGCGCATCAGGCTCACTATTACATTACTGCACAGCAGCACAAAAATTACACAGCAGCCCATAGTCAAAGCCGGCTTGACCGCAGCGGTAACCGCCAGCGTCGGACACATCCCCAACAGCAGCCGAAAGACCGGATTCTCACGCCACAATCCAGCTAACAGCGTCTGTCCATAAAGCGCAGTTCCGGCTTCACTCTTGTTTACCATTGCCGATTAGTCCTTTTTTTTGCATCTGTTCCTTAATCTGGGTCAGGAAGTTATTGATTATTTCAACCACCGCTTCACTGCTTACCGTAGCTCCGCTTATCGCAACGATTTCAGCGTCGATTTTCTTAGGGTCGCCTGACGTTACAAGCTTGAGTTCCTCAGCCGGCGCACCCGCAAACTGGTCTCGGTAGTAGTCGTATTTTATCTGGTCACCGAAGCCGGGCGTCTCATTACTTGACAGGACATTGAAACCTGCAAGCTTTTCAAAGTCTTTATCCACAGCTACAACCAGCTCAATCTTGTCCGCAAAACCCGACCCGGCGGCATTAAAACTCCAGCCGACACATTCGCCTTCCTCCGACATAGCTCTAAATACTTCAATTTTCTCTTTTTCACCCCGGAGCGATTCAATTTCAATTTCCTTATCTAATAGAATAAAATCCTTAGCTTCCGGCAGCAGAACACCAACAAGCCGGTTACGCTTGTTGATTTTGTTCTGCTCTATCCTTGGTGACAGCGCAGCGTTCGTAACCGCTATCAGCAGCCCAAAGAAAAACGACGCCACAATCAGAAGCCAGCTTTGCTGGATAAAATGTTTTATTTTAAGCATTTATAAAACCTTCTTTGTCACATAGACAT
>JAUWBX010000344.1 GCA_030609625.1 Phycisphaerae bacterium | reverse complement strand
AGGGCCTGCCCTGAATTAGCCGAAGAGCCTATCCGAATAACTGTTCGCTCTCGCCTGTCATTCTGTCCGTAAGGACTCCCGAGGAGAACGAAAGAAGCTTGCCCTGAATTAGCCGAAGCCCTGCCTGCCCTCCGTAGCTTTAGCGAAGGGGGGAGCGTAGCCGAAGGGTGAAGAATCTTTTCCTATACAAGTGGACAGAGTTCTTTAAAATACATTCAGTTGACAATAAAATTACTGTTTTCAAGGAGATTATATGGCATCGTCAAAAAAAGTTCTCGTCATAGATTTGAACGAAAATCCTGAAAATCAGAAGCTCCTTGATGGCAAACCGCAAACCTGCGGAATGCGCTCGGGCAGAGTATATTTACCCCCCGGCCAGGCCTGTGGCCAGCATAGCACAAAGAATCATGAGGAGCTGCTCGTCTTTCTCTCCGGCCGCGGCGAGCTGATGATTGGCGAAAAAGACTGCTATCAAGTTGGCCGGGGCAGGGTCTCCTATATACCCCCGCACACAACACACAACGTTAAAAACACCGGCTCCGAACCACTTAGTTACATTTATTGCGTCGCCCCCGTAGCCGGCGAATAATACGGCTCAAAAAAACTATATGCACTTTATACAGAGCCTGCTACTCTGCGAAGTACTCGCTACGTAGCACGAGCCGACCGTAAAGGGGTAATCACTCCATTAAACGGAGCCCCGACCGTAAGGGAGGGGTAATCGCCCCTGATAAGCCCAAAAACACCGAAAAAAATCTTGGGAAAAATGGGAAAGTCTCGAAAAAACCGATAGATCTTGAAAAAAGCGATTACAAAAATCAGGGCAGCGAGTATAATTAAAAAGGTATAAATAGTTTCTGTTGCGGAAAACGAAAATCGACGATGTCACCCCTGCCCCTGCTTTCGCAGGGGTAAACTTGTCCCCGCGAAAGCGGGGAGCAGGGGTCCAGAGTGAAAAACTGGATTCCCGCTTCCGCGGGAATGACAAATACTGTTTCCGCAACAGGAACTAAATAGTTCTTTTCTTCTCTAAATCTTGGCTTTGGTGGGACGGTAGATTTTTTATAAGGTTGCAGTATTTTCTCTAAATGAAAAGCTGTCTTACAAAGGCTATACAATGTTGTATGGGAAATATCAGGTCAAGGAGCGTATTATGTCGAAGAGCACAAACCTGTTCGTTGCGTTACTTCTGTGTATGGCATTGTGTGTTTCAGCAGTATCGGGGAAAGTCTTAAAGGTTCCCGGCGAGCATCCAACCATTTCTGCCGCTATCGGCGCCGCTTCCGACGGCGATACGGTCCTGATAGCTCGGGGGACATATGAGCATACGACCCTGAACGTTAACAAGCGATTGACATTAGCCTCGGACTATATCGACACGAAGGACCAGACCGATATTGACGAGACCATTATCAAGGCAACACCAGACGCGAAAAAACAGTGGTTTGCCGTGAATGTAAAGGATTCGAAGGTTGTCGGGTTGACAATCATTGGAAACAAGAATCATACATTGAAGATTACCAATCCGTACAGCGAGGTGCTGCACTGCAACTTCATCAGCGGCGAAGACCAGTTGAGTTTCGAAGGCGGAGGCGGACGCATCGCTTATTGCAACTTTGACGGCGCCAAAGATGACGCTATAGATGCCGATGACTCGGTCAGTTATGTTGTCGAGTATTGTACTTTCGATAACGTTGAAGAAGATGCCGATGAAACCCGCCTGCAGCCAAAGTCCGGCCCTCTCACAACGCATATTTTCAGATACAACACGGTATTCAACGCGGGCCAGAGCGGCATACAGTTGGTGGATTACGCCGGCGACAGCAAACGCGCATTCCAAATCTACGGTAATCTGTTCCTGAACTGCAAGGGCTCAGGTGTCAGTATCATGGCCAACGAGCATTCAGATGAGAACCACGAAGGCTCGGATATGGTTGAAAATGTTATCGTGTACAACAACACATTCCATGGTTGCAATCATGGAATGACCCTGTCTCCCAAAGCGGTCGTTCTAAACAGTATTTTTTCCAACTGCCTAAAGGGCATAGGCAAAGGAAAGTATATTACGAGCGGCAACGATAAGACCATGGTCGATTATTGTTTGTTCTTCAAGAACCAGACCGATTACGACAGCGGCATTACCAAAGGGTCAAATATTCTTACGGAGGACCCGAAGTTTAAGAATACTAAGAAATTTGAATTGTCCAAAAGCAGTCCGGCCATTGACGCAGGCACGGCGAAATATGCCAAAGTTTTGAAGATTCCCGCCAGAGCTTACAACGGCAGCGCACCTGACCTGGGGGCAAAAGAACTAACAAAGCGCCCCTGAGTTTCGATGTCAAAGATGCAGCTTACACACCGCTGTTGGCCGACAACGCAGGCATCGGGCTTCCCTTGGGGATAGAGCGGGTTATTTGGATAGGCTCTTATTGCGTCGCTCCCATAGCCGGCGAATAATACGGCTCAAAAAAACTATATGCGCCTCATCAAACAGGGCCCCTCCGCTCTTGCTATCGCAAGAAAGCGTGGGGGTAAGGGAGGGGTAATCGTCCCTGATAAGCCCAAAAACACGAAATTAGCAAAATTCAAGCAGCAACTTGCCAAAAAAAATGAAAAGTTCACGAAGAAACCGGCAAATTTTTTAAAAAAGTGCTTGCAAAAGTCAGGGCAGCGATTATAATTAAAATTGTATAAAGAGTTCTTTTCTTCTCTAAGTCTTGGTTTTGGTGAGACGGTAGATTTTTTATAAAGTTGCAGTATATTCTTTAAATGAAAAACTGTCTCACAAAGGCTGGAGTTTCTCGCTCCGGCCTTTTTTTCTACGTTTCGCACATACCTCGGCTTATCCGTAGTTAATCGAACCGGCATATCGTCTTGCTGCCGGCTCAAATTTGCCTTGATAACGATTTCGTTATCTGGTAAAATAATGAAGTCCGTGAATACAAGAAAAGAGTAATATTATGCACAAGCCAAAAGGATTTACCCCGTTAGAAATTAACATTCCTGATAGGAAAAGCGGAAGATTTCTAACGGGGTTTACACTGATAGAACTTTTAGTGGTAATCGCCATTATTGCCTTATTGATGGCGATATTGATGCCCGCACTCGCACGAGCGAGGAATCAGGCAAGGACCGTTACCTGTCAGGCATTACTGAAACAATGGGGCCTCATCTGGTCGATGTACTGCCAGGACAACGACGGCTATTTCAGTGTAGGTCAGGTTCGTGGCTCTGGGTGGCATCGGGGAGAATGGATTATTTGTTTGCGCTCTTTGTACCGGACAAAGACAAATATTACCAAATGCCCAATGGCTGTTAAACGCCTGCCTAACGGGCAAGAATACGGTGGTCCGTTTAACACCTACTTTATGCCGTTTGGTGGAAGTGACACCACAGGAGGCGGGGAAGAACCCAGCTACGGAGGGAATAACTGGATTTATCATCCACCGCCGAACGTCCAGAATATTCAGAATCGTCCCACCGAATGGAATTGGAGGACACCTAATACTAAGGGCTCAGCCAATGCGCCGGTGCTGGGAGATTCAATGTGGAGGGGAGGCGGACCATACGAAAATGGCACACGCGGCGACCCTCCCGAATTTAATGGCCAGTGGGTTGACTATAACAGAGAAATGAGGCATTTCGTCATCAACCGGCACAACGGGTTTGTAAACCACGTTTTTATGGACTGGTCCGTCAGAAAGGTGGGGCTTAAGGAGTTGTGGAAACTCAAATGGCACAAAGAGTACAACACTAACGGCCCCTGGACAACGGCTGGTGGGTGTGTGGCGAGTGATTGGCCGCAGTGGATGAGAAGTTTCAAAGAATACTAAGGACTGGTAAAGAAATTAGGCCTTGACCGCCGGCAGGCGAGTTTCGTTTTTGGCTGAGCGAGGACAAGGCTGACACCGCAAGCCGAAGCCGCAGCCAGCT
>JAUWBX010000385.1 GCA_030609625.1 Phycisphaerae bacterium | reverse complement strand
TGTTAAGTATTTTTCCATATAGCCAAAGTGCTCGGTCAAGAATTCTTCCTTTTACTATTTCATCGTTCACATCATTTATTTGGGTGTAGTTGATTCCATTCTTTTTGTTTCTAAGCTCGGTAAAAAACGTTCGATATATCTTTAAGTAATGTTCATCAAAATCAAAATCATTTTTTTTAGGATTTATAGGCACTCTCTCAGAAATCTCTGGTCTTAAATCTCTCATAGCCCGCCATACATGTTTGTCGAGAATGGGAAATTCTATGGGATCTCTAAGATGTTTCAGAAAGGCCTGTGTAACAATCGGATATTTATCAATTTGTCCATTTTGAAAATCTTTCCAGATTTCTTCAAATTTGTCATTCTTAAAGTAGCATATTAATCTTTTCCAAATAAGAACATTACGAAATCTTCTTTTCTTATTGTCTTCGGAATGTCTCCCTGTTTTGAACCAATCAAAGTATTTAAGGTCTCCGAATATCAAACCATAGGAATTAATATTGTTATTGAATTCGCCAAATACCATTGTGTCCCCCTTTCTTGGTTTCATAAATCCAGTTTCTCCTATAAGTGGTCAAGTTTATGCTTGGTTATTCTGCGGGTTTTTCCGGTACGATTATCCACGCAGCTAAGTAGGTCAGCGCTACGGGTAATATCGCAGTTGCTAAGCATAAGAAGACCAGCACCAGCCGTACTAATATAGGGTCAATATCATACGTCTCGCCGATGCCTCCGCATACGCCAAAAAGTTTACTGTCTGTTTTTGATATGTACAGTTTTTTCATTTCCGGTCTCCTTAATTTTTATACCTCCAGTTTCTGGCGCAAATGGTTTAGCAACTGGTCGGTTGAGACCCTTACCTGGTCCATTGAATCACGGTCGCGGACGGTTACGGTGTTGTCGTCCAACGTCTGGCCATCGACGGTGATGCAGAACGGCGTTCCGGCCTCATCCTGTCTGCGGTAACGTCGGCCGACCGCGCCCTTCTCGTCGTAAAAGCAATTGAAATATCTTTTCAGGTCGTTGTAGATGTTCTTCGCTATTTCCGGCATACCCTCTTTTTTGACTAACGGAAAGACAGCGACTTTCACAGGTGCAAGGGCGGGATGAAATCTTAAAAGGTTCCTCGTCTCGCCGCGAACTTCTTCTTCGTCATAGGCATCGACTAAAAAGGCAAGTGCGCTTCGGTCAATGCCGGCACTCGGCTCAATCACATAAGGGATGTATCGCTGTTTCTTCTGGTCATCGAAATAAGACAGCGGGCCTTTATTGTAATCCTCGGCCTCATCGACCAATTCGATATTCGTCAGCTCCCGGTTGTTTTCATACCATTTATTGAGCGTCCTCATGCCGCGTTGATGCTGCCGCAGGTCGTAGTCCGTGCGGTTGGCGATGCCTTCAAGCTCCTGCCAGTCGCCGCTGCCGAACGGGAACCTGTATTCGACATCGACACAGGCCTTGGCGTAATGGGCAAGCTCATCGGCATCGTGCTCGCGGAAGTGCAGATTTTCTTTTTTCAGACCCAGGCTGATATACCAGTCGAACCGGGCCTGCTTCCAGTGCTCGAACCACTGGTCATCGGTGCCCTGCTCACAGAAAAACTCAAGCTCCGCCTGCTCGAATTCGCGTGTCCGGAAGATAAAGGCCTTGGTGGTTACTTCATTGCGAAAACTCTTGCCTATCTGGGCGATGCCGAAAGGTATCTTTACTCTTGTGGTATCGAGCACATTTCTAAAATTAGCGAAGATTCCCTGAGCGGTCTCCGGGCGAAGGTGCATCGTCATCGAGTCATCGACGTTGGCGCCCATCCGGGTCTCGAACATCAGGTTAAAAGGCATCGGCTCGGTAAACCGCCCAACGGTTCCGCAATTGGGACATACCTTGTTACTCAAATCCTGCGCCTTGGCCATAGCCGCATCAATCGCGATATGCTCGGTATGCTCCTGGGTTTGCTCGGCGACTTTTTCTTTGAGGTGGTCAACACGGGTCCTGGTATTGCACTTTTTGCACTCGGCTATCAGGTCGGCGAATTTGTCGGCGTGCCCGCTCGATTTCCAGACCATCGGGTGCATAAGGATACTGCAATCAAGGCCGACGACGTCGTCGCGCATCTGAACGACTGTTTTCCACCAGGCCTTTTTGACGTTATTTTTTAATTCGACGCCGAGCGGCCCATAGTCGTAGCAGCTTGCCAAGCCGCCGTAGATTTCGCTGGACTGAAATATAAAACCCCTTCGCTTACACAGCGACACGATGTCGTCGAGCTTGGTAATTTTAGCCATATCTTATCTCCATAATTATTGACTGGGCTTATTATATAAGCAAAACCACCGATTACAAGGGCTGAAAGCGGCGGTTTGAATATCGAATCCTTCGGCCGTGCTCAGGATAGGTAATGAACACGGAATATCGAATCATGAATTTAAGGAGCTTAGTTAGTTCCTGTTGCGGAAACCAAAAACAGACGGTGTCACCCCTGCGAAAGCAGGGGTCCAGGGCGAAAAAACTGGATTCCCGTTTCCGCGGGAATGACAAATGCTGTTTCCACAACAGTAACTATTTAAAATTTTATGGAATTTTATTTGGCATTCTATGTTTTTATGTTAACATTACTTATAGAGGTTAACGTAGGTTAACTTACTATATTGTGGTTAACAAAAGAGCTTGTGAGATAAGCTTATATTAAATAAGTGTTTACAAGTATCCAGAGGTGGTTTTATGAAGAAAGGCGAATATCTTACAATTCCCCAGTTGGCTGAGGTTTTGGGCATTAGCAGGGTCGCCGTCTATAGGAAGGTAAAGAAAGGTCAAATAAAAGCTGTAAAGATCGGAAGGATTTACGCTGTCCCTCAGAAACAAATAGCAGCTATTTTAGGAAAGACCCTTCGCCAGCAGGATAAAAAGGAAATCGACCACGCCGTGAAAAAGACAGTTAAAGAGTATGGCCAAACGCTGAAACTCTTAGGCAGCGAATAATGAAGACAATAACCCTACAAGAGGTCGAGTATATAGCTTTCAAATTGGCCAAAGAGAAATTCTCTTTTGACGAGCCGATTCCGGATTTTTCAAGCCGTTTTCCCAACGCTTTGGAAAGCTGTTTAGCTGTTCCTTTCCAAAAGTTCTCAGGCAAGTCTTTATATCCGACTCTTGTATCCAAAGCAGCTATGCTCTTTTATCTTCTTATCAAAAATCATCCCTTTCAGAACGGCAATAAACGCATCGCGATGACCATCTTGTTTGTGTTTTTATACAGGAACAGAAAATGGCTCAAGGTTGATACGCAGGAGCTTTACAATTTTACCGTTTGGGTCGCTCAAAGCCCGCGCACCGTCAAGGAAGAAACCGTAAAAGCCACAGAAAAATTCCTTAAAACACATTTAATAAAGCTCGAAAAATAGAATAACATCAAACCTTCTTTACGAGATACGCTTCACGAGATACGAGATACGAATATGGTCGGGCCTTTTGGGTGGGATCCTTCGGTTATGCTCGGGACAAGTTTTGATTTGACGTGTGCCGTGGTTTTGGGTATGATAGAATTTGAATCTTACGGATTCGCC
>JAUWBX010000411.1 GCA_030609625.1 Phycisphaerae bacterium | reverse complement strand
CATTTTTTGCTGAATCTTGATCCAACTCGAATCCGCAGGGAGCCTTATATCGCTTCGGCTGGCTTTGTGCCGCCAATTAGAGCTGCAGAAGCAGGTATCCAAATCAATAAGCGAGGCCTATTATACTGCCTGCCCAGTGTGGCCGCGTATGTCGGCAGCGATATAGTAGCGGGTGTTCTAACAACGCGAATCTTTACCCAGAAAGGCATCTCTCTTTTTATCGACATAGGAACAAACGGTGAAGTGGTTCTCGGTAATCAAGACTGGCTGGTTTGTGCCTCAAGCTCAGCGGGTCCGGCGTTTGAAGGAAGTGGAGTCAAACACGGCATGAGGGCTGGGGCAGGAGCTATCGAAAAACTAACCATTCTCGACGATGGTTCTATCGAGCTAAGGACAATCGCCGATACCCATCCGGTCGGCATCTGCGGCTCAGGCCTTCTGGATACCCTTGCCGAATTATTTACCCACGGCATCATAGACCGAACGGGTCGATTCAACCCTAACAGCCAGCCAAGATTAACCGAAGGTGACGAGGGCCGGCAGTTCCAAATAGTCCCGGCAGGTAACGAGCACCAGGAAATAGTAATCACCCAGGCCGACATCGACAATTTAGTTCGTTCCAAAGCGGGTGTCTTCGCCGCCATCAGGGTCCTTATGGAGTCAACCCAGACAAAGCTCGAAGACCTCGATGCGGTTTATCTGGCCGGAGGATTCGGAAACTTCCTGAACGTTCGCCAGGCCGTTACTATCGGAATGTTACCTGATATACCTTCGGAGAAGATTCAATTTGTGGGAAATACCTCAATCGCAGGGGCCAAGACTGTAATGCTGAGCCGAAAAGCCCTCAAGGCTGCCGAAAAAATCGCCACAAGTATGACATATTTTGATTTGATGAGTCATCCGGGATATATGGAAGAATTTACAAGAGCTAATTTCTTGCCGCACACGGATTTATCACTGTTCCCCTCGGTAACAGCACTAAAGTATGAAACGTAAAGCGTGAAATTATGATATTTTGTCATCCTGAGCGAAGCGAAGGATCTGGCCAGAGAGTCGGAACAAGCTGCCATTGCATAAGGCAAGAGATTCTTCGCTCCACTTCGTTCCGCTCAGAATGACATACCGGACGATTTATACAAGATACGATATATGGCAACAACTATTGCGATAAGTGGAAAAGGCGGTTCGGGCAAGACGACCTTAGCCGCTATGATTGTCAGGTTCCTGCTGGCCCAGGCCGACAGAAAAACCGTGCTTGTCGTGGATGCCGACCCAAACGCCTGCCTCGGCCTGACGTTGGGGGTTCAGCCGACCGGTACCATAGCGGACATACGAGAAATGAAGCCCGGCAATGCAGGTATGGATCGGCTGCGCTCCTTCGAATATAACATGCAGCAGGCAATTACCGAAGCCGATGGATTCGACTTACTTACTATGGGCCACCCGGAAGGACCAGGCTGCTACTGTGCGGCGAACAATATACTCAGAACCTTCATGGACAAACTAAGCTCAACCTACGGGTACGTCGTCGTGGACAACGAAGCGGGAATGGAGCACCTTTCCCGCAGAACAACCAATAATGTTGACCTGCTGTGCATCGTAGCAGAACAAACTTCCATCGGTGCCCTTACAGCCCGTAGGATCTTTGACCTTGCAAAACAATTGCCAATTGTTGTAAGGCAAATCGGCGTTATATGGAACAAAAGCCGTACCCCGTCTCCCGTGCCCCGTGTTCCGGACGACGAGCGACGAGCGACAAGCGACGAACTGGACGGGATAGACATCTTTGGACATATACCTTGTGATAAGGCCGTCTCCGACGCCTCAATGCAGGCCAGGACGGTCTTCGACCTTGCAAATGACAGCCCCGCCCTTTCAGCGGCGTGTAAAATATTCGAAGATATTTTAGTTTTGAGTTCGCAAACTACGAACCCCAAACTATAAACGATGAACTATTTTTGGAGGTCTTAAAATGCCAGTTCCTGAAGTTGCAGAAAGATTTACCGGCTCAGTAAACCGCCTTACACTTGGGGCGACCAAAGAAGACGGCGGCACTCGAACCTCAACGATAACCGTGGGCGGAGCGCGTAACGTTGTCTATGGCGGCTCCGCAGCCGACGCCGGTGAAAAACCGGTCATCGCTATGGACGTCCTGGACAGCAAGCCCGACGATTGGCCCGACGTCCTGCTCGAACCTTATAAAGATGTGCTCGACAGTCCCGGCGATTGGGCCAAAAAGTGCGTAGAAGAGTTCGGGGCAGACTTAATTTGTCTCAAATTCGAAAGCATCCACCCCGACAAGGGTGATAGAGATGCCGCTCAGGCCGTCAAGGTTACCGAAGAAGTGTTAAAAGCGGTTGGCGTAGCTCTTGTGCTCTGGAGCTGTGGAAATGACGAAAAAGACAACCAGGTTATGCCCAAGGTAAGCGGTGCCGCAAAAGGCGAAAAATGCCTCATCGGAACCGTTACAGAGGACAATTACAAATCCCTGACCGCTATCGCCCTGGCCGACGGCCATTATCTCATCACCGAGGCCCCCCTGGACATCAATATCGCCAAGCAGGTCAATATCTTGGCCTCTGATATGGGCTTCCCATTAGAGCGAATAGTAACGTTTCAGGCCACCGGAGCATTGGGATATGGAATAGAGTATGCCTATTCGATTCAGGAACGGCAGCGCATCGCCGCCCTTACCGGCGACAAAATGATGGCTATGCCGGTCATTTGTGACGTAGGTTACGAATCCTGGCGGGCCAAAGAGGCCAAGCTCACAGACGCACCGGGCTGGGGCTCAGCCGGCGACCGGGGTCCGATGTGGGAAACGGCCACCGCCATTTGCCTACTGCAGGCCGGCGTCGATATAATTCGCATGCGACATCCCAGAGCCGTCGCCACCGTCAAGAAGTTCATCAATCAGGTACGGGAAAGTGAATGAGTGGATGAGTGAATAAGTGAATGAGTGGATGAGTGGATGAGTGAATGAGTGAATGGGTAAATGCGCGAACTCATCTACGCATCAACGCATTCACGCATAAACAAAAAAGAAAGGTATTTATTATGATATTAATTGCAGAACGAATAAATGGAATGTTCACCAACGTCAAGCAGGCTATCAAAGATAAAGACAAGAAAGTCATTCAGGAATTAGCCAAAAAGCAGACCGATGCAGGTGCTGCATATCTGGATGTGAACGTAGGTACCGCCGCGGCTGACCAGGAAGGAACGATGCAGTGGCTGGTCGAGGCCATCCAGGAAACCTGCTCTACACCTCTGTGCCTCGATTCCCAGAAACCGGATGTTATTGCAGCAGGATTAAAGGTCATCAACGT
>JAUWBX010000359.1 GCA_030609625.1 Phycisphaerae bacterium | reverse complement strand
AATACTTTGTCACAGCTATATTGATGGGTTGCTATTTTACAGAAGGTTGTCACCCCGAGCGAAGCCGATATTTTCGAGACAAGGTGCGCTTGTCACACGGACATCGGACCACTCCCGATGAATCGGGACTGAATTTCCAATGAATGTTCTTTGAAAAGAGGATACTCAGGCAGGCAAGGGAATAATGTAAGTTGATTCAAAATCGGTTAAGTTATCATTGCAATCGTATCGGTTCTTTCAGAAAAACGGCAGCAATCAAATTTCCTGTTTTTCTTCATTATGTGTTCTTTTCTTTCGGTAAATTCTAACAGCGGCTGGGATAAAAAACTGCGGCAATATCCCGGCGAACTTTTCTTAATCTGAGATAGGGGTGAAATGTGTCTGGTCAAACTGGGTGGAAATTATTTTTGCATCAGTTACAAATCTCAGGAGCATTGCGATTTTGCTTTTGACGCGGGCCTTTCGATAAATATTTCTTGTGTGAGTTTTTACCGTACCGGGGCTTATGCGCAGAAACTTAGCTATATTACCATTGCGCAGACCCTGGCAGATAAGCTCCGCTATCTGGCACTCACGAGGTGTTAAGCTATATCGCTTCTTTACATATAACCATTCCTTGTTGTTCAGTAATATGATTTTTTGTTCCTTGCCGCTGGAATCACTCCCGGCAGCATTCTCGATTGGTGGATTTGGAAATTCGAGCATGGTTAACCGTCCTCCTGTAATTGTTTGAGCAGACGCTGTGCCTCGTCCAGGTCAGTATCTGATAAAGCACCTATTCGGTTGGCTGGTTCCAAAGCCTGGTACAGGTCCAATGCCTGGTTCAGATGTTCGACAGCCTTATATTTTTGTCCGAGTTTGTCAAAAGCCCTTGCTAAATGAAAACGTGCGGAGATAGCTGCCGGTGTTCCGTCTGGGTAGAGTTTGATACACGTAGTGAAATCCTCGACGGCCTTGTTGAATTCGCCCAGCCGATAATACACAACACCGCGGGTGTCGATAAGGTCAATATAGTTCGGTGATATTTGTAGTCCCGTCTGGGCAAGTTCGAGCGCCTCTTGGAACTTGCCCTGCTCTTCGCACATTATCCAGGCCAGATTGTTGATGACGATTAGATTGTCAGGCTCAAGCTGAATCACCCGTTGATAGAGTGGAACCAATTCGTCAGAACGACCAATGGTGTGTAGTAGTATAGCAAGGGCAGTCATAGTCTCAATAGAATCAGGATCATTTTTCAACATTATCCGAAGTATATGTTCGGCTGTTTTCTTGGCCTGGCTATCATCAGTTGTTCCCAGGTTCCTGGCAATAATGATAGGCGTACGGCTATCTTCCGGGTGCTTTTGGTACCAGTCTGTGACCTTTTGGCTAAGCTCACTCCATAATTGGTCATCTTTGAGTAACTGTACTTGAGCTAATAAGAGAACTGGGTCATTGGGTTCAGACTGAACCAGAGAGTCAAATTCCTTTTGGGCATCCGCCTTGTTGCCGTTCTTATGCAACGCTACGGCAAGGGCGACCCTTATTCTTCGCTCGTCTTCGGTTCCGGCGCGAGAGACTAATTGTACCTTGAGAAGATTTACGGCCTTTTGCGGCTCGCCTGTTTTAATATATGTGTTGGCTAAGAACACTGCGACGTCGCTATTGTTCGGGTCCAGTTCTCGCAGCATTTTGAGAGTTGGAATTGCCAGGACAGGCGACCGTTTTGCCTCGGCACCAGCTTTCAACAGCAGTAACGTCCTATCGTTTGGTGTATGGGCAAGCCCTCGCAAAGCGGCATCCATAGCTTTGGAGAACTGTTTTTGTGAGAACGATATCTCTCCCAGAAGCGCCCAGGCCTGGCTGATTTCGGGTTGGTCTTCGCTTATCTTTTGAAGAATCCGCCTGGCATTTTCGTTCGCCGGGGCCGTTCCTTCTCTGAGCAGTGATTTAGCTTTGAGCAGACGCAGGTCGATATCGGCAGGATTTGATTGCAGGGCCTCATCAAGCAGGACTTTTCCCTGACGAATTTTCTCGGCGTCTCCCAATTCAAAGAGTAGCAGAATAGCGCGTTTTTGGATTTGGACATCGCTCAAGCCCAAAGATAATGCCTGTTGAATATCAGCAATCGCCTTATCTGTCTGGCCCATAGAGAGGTAAAAGTCACTCCGGTCCATCCATACACCAACGTTGTTTGGTTCGATAGCAGCGGCGCGCTCAAAGTCTTCTATCGCCTTATCCGCCCGCCCCAGAGAAGCGTATGTTCTGGCGCGAAGCACATAAGCGTATGCGTTGTCAAGGTTGTTTATTATTTCATCACAAAGTTTCAATGCTTCTGCGGATTTATTTTGAAGAATATTAAGCTGGATTTGTGCAGCAGCTACCAGCAGTAAGTTAGGATCCTGGATTTTCAGTTGAGCTAGTAATTCTCCAGCCTCGTCAAACTGACCTTGTCGTATCTTGAGTTGTGCAAGGGCTAAACGGGCAGCTTGATTATTGGGATCATTACTGAGAAAGTCCTCTAACACATCTGATGCCGAACCAAACTCGTCGCGTCTGAAGTAGCTTTGATAGCTTAGCAATTGCAGTTGCTGAAGTTGTGGGCTATCGGGCTTTTGCTGGGAAGCTCGTTCCAGAAGCTGCTCGGCCTCCTCATATTCCTTTGCCTTGTAGAGTGCAGCGACAGTCGGGATTATTATACGAAGGTCATCCGGAGAGCGGCTCACGGCTTCACGGTATGTCGAAATTGCCAGTTGCAGCTCGCCGGAACGATCGTAGGCTGCCGCCAAAAGTATTCGGCTTGCCTGGTCGTTCGAATTTGCCCGCATATTTTCCTGCAGGAGCGAAACAATTTTGGGATAACGGACTTTGAAATCATCCGCTGCAAACCAGATTCTTGCTTGTTCATATCGCCATTGCCAGCCATCCTCGCCCTCGAGTAACTTGATGTCCTTGACGAGCTGCTGGGCTTTTTCGGGATCTTTGATAACCTGCTCACACAGTAAAAGTCGGCGTTTTACAGGAATGTCATCGGGCAGTTTTTCTGCAAGTGCACTAAGTGTTGGGTAAGCATCGTCTTTCTGATTCCACAGAGAATAAAATTCGGTAAGCAGCAGGCCTAATTGGCGCTGTGTGATGGGCTGGTCAATGCGCGCCAACGCATCTTTAATAATTGCTTCGCATTTTTCTTGATTGCCTTGTTGGTTTAATAAAATCGCAATGTATCTTACCGGCTCAACAGCCTGGGGAAATTTCTTTATAGTTCTGTTTAACATCGATATTGCTTCATTTATCTTGTCCTGAGCAATGAGCAAATCAGCTTCAGCCAGAGCAATCCTTATTTGCGAAGGATGGTCTTTCTTCAATTGAGTTACCAAGGACTGGGCGTTGGCGAAATTGTCCTGTCGTAGTGCAAGTTGAAACTGCAAAAGTCTGACTTCGAGAGCACCGTTAGTGGCCTTGTCCAATGCGGACAATTGTGTTTCTATGGCCATTTGGTCATTTTCACCTGTTGAGCTTGCCGCCAATAGTTGTATTCGAGCTTGTATATCTAATAAAGCAGCATCAGTATTTTCCGGTGAAAGTCGCTTTGCCGTTTTGGCGTGCTTGGCTGCCTCTGTCCAGTTTCCAATCTGGGCCAACAGTTTTGCCAGGGCCAAATGCCCACTGAAAAGATTGGGTCTTTCGGAAACGAGCGTGCGTAAATGCTCCAGCGCCAATTGTGTGTTACCCAAACGCGACTGAGCTGATGACAACGATAATCGAACCTGTGGGTATTTATTAACC
>JAUWBX010000101.1 GCA_030609625.1 Phycisphaerae bacterium | reverse complement strand
TACTGGCTTCCAAGTTATGAATCCCTTGGCCTCGTGCAATGTTGGCAATTTCGGGGCTGAATACCTTCACTTGCGTTGTGGCCGATAAACCGCCTTTCCTTTGGCTTCGCATAATTCGTTACCTCCTTACACGCAAAGTTCAGTTCTGGCCTGGTGGTTAGCCTTTGACCAGGCTGGATTGTCCAGCTTGCTCACATCAGCTTCGCTTGGCGCACTCATAACGTTGCTCCTAACGAATCCCGCTGTTCATTGGCACATGAACACCCTCAAATTCATATGGCCCAACATCAACGCCAATTCCCTGCGGCCGTCGGACGCCGTTGATGTCGATTTCGGGTGCAGAAATAATGCTGCCGGCATCGATCGCCGGACTGGCCTGCTTGTGACGCATGTCATATTTCCGAGGATTGCGAAAAAAACGGTCTGGGTCATTGACCACGATATTGTGGTCAACCGTGTTATTCGCTCGCGGGTAACTGATTTCCGAGTTGACAAGATTGTTGCGTATTACGGAATTCTCACTTATCGTCTTGCCATGCGTGGTTCCGATCATAATCCCGGCGAAGAAACGGCCACCATATGGATTGTACGCCAGGTTGTTAATTATGACGCAATTCCGGCAACCACTGATGGTGATGCCATGGTGATGTTGGACAAGCACAAGATTGTTCTCGACTCGCCAGTTGACCGCTGGAATATCAAAGTTACAAATGCCCTGCGGGCTGCCAATCAACGGACTGCTGACCGCGTTGTCCCGGGCAATCACAGAGTTGCCGCGCACCACAGCATTTAGTATCGGCGTGGTCTTGTCCCTGCCGCGATGGAACTGGATGCCGTCGTCATGGTTCGAGTTCACCTTATAGAAGTACTTCATGCTGTTGCCCAGAAGAGACGCATTGTTGGCCGAACAGACAATCCCGTCACCGGCGATGTGTTCGATGGAATTGCGCTCAACCGTAATCTTGTCACCACTGATTGTAATACCGTGATTGACATATCTAAGCGTGTTATTCTGAATCCTGATTCTGTCTCCAATGACGGAAATCCCATAGCAGACAAGGCTGTCCCATTCCTTAGCCGACCATGAAGGGGCATCCACTGAAGAGTAAAGTGTGTTGTTCTCGATTACAAAGTCGGCACTCGGCCCACTCCAGTTCACAACATAGATAAGGCGATCTCGTTTATATTCAGGGGCGAAACCGGGTGAGACTGTAAGACCTCGAATGACCCACTTCTTAGCGGCTGAGAAGAATACGCGTCTTACCCTGGGTTTATGTCCCTCTTCAGCCACAATTGAAATAAAGTCGTCGTTATAAGCCCCCCGGCAGTAAATTTCTCCATGGTAGCCCGAACGAAGCAGGATAGTATCGCCGGCCTTCACAGGCGCTTGCGGATTCTTGAAACGGCCTGCAGTGTCGCGCGTCTGTATTAGATTCTGCTCAAATACTTGTTCAACAGTTCTCCAGGGACGCTCTGCAGAACCGTCGTTATCCATATCTCCCTTCTCAGGATCAACATAGAAAACCGTCCCGTACAACACACTCGCCGCCAAACATTCAAGAGCGAATGTTACTAATAAGCTTGAAGCACACAATCTCATCATAACGCCCCCTGGCCATGTTAGCTACCTGGGTAATATGAGTTGACTTCTCTGAGAACGGGCAGGATATTCAACAGATTTTGTACACCCTGCTATGTATGACAAATAGACCGGGGCGCCAATATTTACCCTGCAGAACTCTATTCACATGAAAACGCCGGCTTAATTTGCCAAAGACTGATTATACAGGATTCGGCGTACGTGTCAACACGTGTACCGCATCGAAATCGGCGCAACCTCCAGTTTGCGCTTGTTGAGAATCCGCTAAAGAATTAGAATAATGTACCGTCGTGCGTTCCAGGGACTACGGACGCAAGAGACAGAATCTTTCGACACGAAACGGACTCATTCGGAGGCAATACACATGGGAAAGCTAAACAGACATATCCAAACAAGGCCCACACGGTTAGCACACATATTCACAATATTGATGGTCTCCTTCTTAACTGCAGGCAATACATTTCACGTCGAATGTGTGGCGGGGGAACTGCCCGGGTGGGTCGAGAAGATTCGCAAGGACCATCCGAGACTGTTTTTCAATTCGCAGACATGGCCGGCTGTACGTCAGCGTGCTCTCGGGCCGGAACAGCAGTGGTACCTCTATATAAAGGGGCGTGTGGACCGTCTCATCAGGAGTACGAGTGGCAAGGATGCGCTCGAGGCAAGGGAATACGGCCGGGAAGCAGCGTGGTCGGCGTTTGTGTATCGGATGACCGGGGAGCCGCAGTATCTCGAACTTTCGAAGAGATATCTGGACGCGTCTCTGCGGTTCTACGATGAGTGCTTTAGTCAGAGAAAGAGCGTGAACTGGTACTCGACTTCGCGGGTTCATGCTACGTTGGCCTGGGACTGGCTCTATGAGGCTTTGTCGGAGCCGGAGAGGCAGGATTACATGTCGAGACTGGTGAGGGCCTTTGACAGGGTGCTGAAGGCCAGGCCGACAATCTATAGAGAGAACATGAGCGGGTACAGTAGCGGGTTCTACGGTGTGAAGAACTGCCAGTGGTTCATAGGATGCACGGCTTTCGGGACCGGAATAGAGCAAGACAAAGTAAACGAGTGGCTTCTGTGGGGACGGAATGAGAACATGAAGCTATTGGAACATAGACGCAGGGCTTGCGGCGATGATGGTGGCGGGGCGTCGGCGACACTCGGATATGTTTTAGGAGCATACCCATGGTCGGAGCAGAACTTTTTCTACACCTGGCTCTCGGCTACGGGGGAGAATATCGCACCTGACTGGCCGCACAGTGCATGGCTGGCTAATTACGTGATATGGAACTGGATAGAGGCTGATGGCGGACCCTTGGAGTTCGGATACGGCGACCGGCCCCACACGAAGAACGCAATGCCAACGAGCCAATTATATACGCACATGGCGAACATTCGGCATCTCTACGGTAAGCAGCGGCCGAAAGAGGCGGCCCTGGCCAAACATGTGCAAGACTTGCTGCCTCAGAAACGATACAGCAGTACTTGGTTCATTTATCCTTTTCTGCTGCCCTCACAGAAAACGCGGGTACAGGTGACGAATCTTGATGATTCACCAGAGGACTTCGAGCCGCAAGAACTGCCGAAGGCAAGGCACTTCGAGAACATGGGGCAAATCATCATGCGGAGCGGAACGGGGTATGATGATACGTACTGCATGTTCTCGTGCGGCGGGATACTGGAGCAGCACAGACACTATGATGCGCTGAATTTCGTGATTTATAACAAGGGCTTTCTGGCCCTGGACTCAGGGACACGTTACAAGGAGTTTGACAACGGCGAACATCTTGCAAACTACTATGCACAGACGGTGGCCCACAATTGTGTCGTTATCCACCAGGCGGGCGAGCCACCGGCGCGGTATTGGGGAGGCACGGTTGTCGGCAATCACGGTGGACAGCATAAACATCTCGGTTCGGTGGTCAAGGCCTTTGAGACGAACGACGACTATGTTTATGTTGCAGGGGACGCGACGGCGTGTTATCAGCACGGTGTAGTCAATAAGGCCGAACAACCGTATTTGGGGGAGAAATGCACGCTGGTGACGCGGCAGATTGTGTTTCTGATTCCGAATCATTTCGTAGTTTTCGATCGAGTAGTGTCAACGGACGCGAACTACCGGAAGGACTGGCTCCTGCATACGGCCCACAAGCCGAAGATAAGTGGCAAGATAACCAGGGCCGAGCACAACAAAGGCAGAATGTTGTGCAAAACGATTTTGCCAAAGGATGCTGTTTTGCAGGCGGTCGGAGGACCGGGCAAGGAGTTCTGGGCGGCGGGGAAAAACTGGGACATCATACGGGATGGATTGACGGAGGAAAATCTCGCTCTGATGGGTCAGTGGCGAGTTGAGGTCGCACCGGGGCGAGCGAGGAAGAAAGACGTGTTCCTTCATGTGATACAGGTTGGAGGGCAAGGTCTTGAGAAAATGGACAAGACCGAACTGATTGAGGAAGGTGACGCTTGTGGTGTGAGGGTAGTAACGCCTCGGCAGGTATGGGATGTCATATTCAATAGCACGGCAGCATTGGGCGGTTACATCAGGAGAATAGGTGAGGGACGGAGGATAGATAGGGACTTGGCATCGAGCATCCAAAAGCAAGTGGGAATAGCATCAAGGATATATGGGGCTATGACTTACGAGCAGGCCAAGGCAGGGATACCCAAGAGAGAGTTGCCCGATTTCTGGGTTGGAGCAATGGAGAAACATGATAGACAACTGGCAAAAGTCAAGAACGGCAAAGTGGAGGTAATTGCGACAACACCAGGGGGCCGGCGGATACAGTTGGTGAGTTTTGGAGAGTGCGAGTAAACCACCCGGAAGGCGAATTTCAACTCGGCTGTGGGAGGTCGACAGAAGTCGGCATACATTGATAAGGAAGCCAGGCAAAAACCTGTGATATTATTTGTAGGCCCTGTCCACGGGCACGAAGTAGAGGGACTTACAGGATTAGTGAATCTCATCACTATTATGGATACCGGCAAGGACCTGCAAGGAAAGGAACAAACGGAACTGCAAGAATTAGGTCGAAGATGTCGGCTGTTGATTATACCTGCTGGTAATCCAGACGGTATTGCAAGGCTGGAACCACAGTCGCTACATGCGATGGGCATCGAGGATTTGCGGTTCTGGGGACAGGGAACATGGAGCGACGATACGTTTTGTGGATGGCCGGAGAGCAAAAGGCAACATCCAATGGTGGGGGACAACGTGGGATTTTTGGGATGTTATTTCAATGATGCCGGCATTAATCCGATGCACGACGAGTTCTTCTCGCCGATGGGGCCCGAGGCACCGGCTATTCTGAAGGTAGCCAAAGAAGAAGGTCCGGACCTGGCAGTATCACTACACAGCCACGAGAGCAAACCGGCTCTATTGCGACCGGCGTATGTAACCACAGAGAAGCAGGAGGACATTCGTCAATTGGCTGTAGCGTACTACGCAATACTCCAAGAGCGAAGACTACCTCACGGAGCCCTATTTGACCCAAGAGCTGAAAGCGGAACGTATCCATCACCGTTCAATCTGACCAGTGCCATATACCATGTGAGCGGGGCGAGCAGCTTCACGTTTGAGTGTCCACATGGATTGAGCACCGATAGGGCATGTAAGGTGAAATTCGAGGAGATTCTTGATATTCAGCTTGCGCTTTATGAGGCAATGATGCAACACGCGCTTGCTAAGAAGGGATAGGCAAGCCACTGTGGACGACCACTGCTCAAAGGAACGCGCCTGTTGGGCGTAGCTTGGAGGAACGGCTTGATTATAGATTCTTGGCGATACTCTTCTTCTTTCGATTGAGGAGTGCGGCAATACCTTGCTATGTTGAGAACTTCGACTGACGACTCTTTCAAACCACATGGAAATACACCATATGGTTTTGCTACCTTCAACGACTCCTCCTGTTAAACAGTTGGTCGCTTGTCGGTAGCTAAATGACCAAGCCCCTTCGCTCGGCTGCCATTACAGCAGCTTCAACGCTACTACGAGTTCGTCCGCCCCTGTGCAACGCATCGATACTATCAGCCTCGCAGTTTCTCTGCTTGTGCCTTTCTCTTAACATCGTTGCGACAGGTTCCCGCAGTTCCACGTCAAAGCCCAGATTAAGCTCACGCCACCTCTATGCCGGGCGCCGCCTGGCCAGTTAGCAGGTATCCGCCAGACTCGTCCTGGGGAAACGTCAAATCCCCAGTTTTGACGTCGTCTAAGACTTTCGACAATTAAACGGTGGTTCACTTGTATTCGTCTTCTTAATCCACACCTGATGCTTCTAAAGCACCTTTTCCGTAACGCTCACGACCAAGGCTCTTAACCAAAGCCGCTTACGGTGGTTTGCAACCTGCTCCCGCAAGCCGGTTGCGGGAGGCCTACTCCCATCTCTGACGCCGCTTGCTGCGGCACACTGACATCATGTCTCCAAAATGTCTCCACAAATGTTGATTTTGCCTATATCAAGTCCGAATAAATGTCAATTTTTTGCGAAAATACGAATATTTTCAAGAATTATTTGTGTGAAATCGGATTAAGTAGCCGGATGAAAAGAAATGTATCAATCATATAATTCTTTTGGGGGTATTGGCTGAATAAGGATTTGAAGAGATGTTTGGTTGACGAGGGGAAAGTGGTGGTGATAGATTAGACTTTGTCTTAGATTTGCAGGCTGGCGCGAGGACTGTTTTTAGTGAAAAAACGCCGATTTTGCGCGCACGGATTCAATGTATGTTTCTTTTTGTGGCTCACTGGCAACTACCTGTGCATCTTCTTTCCAACACGCTTTCATTAGGAATTCGGCTGTTTTGCAGTGGTCCGATGTTCGCTTGACAAGCGCAATCGTTCTTTCAACAATGTTACACGTCGTCGGGAATGTTGACGCAATGGATACTCCTCCAGTATAATGGCCAAACAAGACGACAGGCAGTACATGGGCGTTGCAGTCGTTGAGAGATGTTAGTCAGAATGAAGGAGGTTAGTCTATGTCAGACAATGCTATCTATCGGCGTGATTTCCTGGAGAGGCTGGGTAAAGTCTCATTGGGGGCATGCGTGGCTGGGGGTCTTTCTCTGCGGGCGGTGGACGCTCAAGAGGAGCAAGTGCGGAGGACGTGGAAGCCTGTCTCCGAACGGAAGGTGCGCGTTGGAATCGTCGGTTACGGCGTATGCCGTTTTGGAGCAGCCTTTGGCTTTCAGGATCACCCAAATGTCGATGTCGTTGCGGTCAGCGATTTGATTCCCGAGCGGCGGCAAGCACTAATGAAAGCCTGCCGGTGCGATAAGTCATACGAGTCGTTAAAGGTGTTAGTGAAGGACCCTAAGATCGAGGCAGTGTTCGTTGCGACTGACGCACCGAGCC
>JAUWBX010000485.1 GCA_030609625.1 Phycisphaerae bacterium | reverse complement strand
ACTGTCTTAGCCAGCGCCGGCCAATCTATATTTGCTTTGTCATTATCGACGCTCACGAATTTGGTAAGGTTGATACTGCCTAACGTGCAGGCCTCATAAGGCAGCAGTGGTTGTTCGCCGCAGGGATTGGTTGCTTCTATTCGGCCCAGCGAAGGCGTCGGGTTGTCACGGTTGATTCGGTCGATAAAAACCACGCCAGGCTCGCCGGTTTTGTGTGCGCACTTAACAATTATTTTCCAGATGTTACCGACGGTATAAAATTGCCCTGCTCGTTTTGAGCGAGGCTTGCCCTTGCCGGTTAGCTTGTGCAAATCGTTTATTGTGTAGTTTGTAATGTCAATTCGCCGCGGCAATAAATACCTTTGCTGTGTGCGGGGATTTTTTACGATGTGCAAGCTTTTGCCGGACTTGAGTACCTTCTTCATCCAGTCATCGGTGATTTTGATGGAGATATTGAAGTTGGTGAAGGCCTTTAGGTTTTGCTTGGCGTGCAGGAATTTCAGTATGTCCGGATGTTCGACACTCATCATACCCATATTCGCGCCGCGGCGAAATGCACCCTGCTGAATTGCGTTTGTTGTTTCAGAAAAGACGCGCCAAAAACTAATCGGCCCCGATGTTGTCCCGCCGCTGGAGGCAACACGGTCGCCTGTAGGCCTTAATCTATCGAAGGAAAATCCGGTTCCGCCGCCGGCCTGCTGAATCAGGGCGGTTTGCTTAACGGCCTCGAATATCCCTTCTATACTGTCTTCAATCGGCAGCACAAAGCAGGCACTGAGCATTCCCCGACGTTGTGCGTTCATAAGGGCAGGGGAGTTGGGCAAAAACTTCAGAGACACCATCAAATCGTAGTATTTTCGGTGCCACTGTTTGATTTCGCTGCTATCGGCTCCGTACTTGGCTTCAGCTTCGGCTACCAGTGACGCCACCCTGCTAAAAAGCTGGGCCGGTGTCTCGATGCACTTGCCGTGATGGTCCTTGGTTAGATATCTGCTTCGCAGGACCGTCAAAGCATTTTCGCTAAGTACGGGAACATTTCCAGGTGGCGAATATATATGGAATTCAGCCATAAGAGCTTCAACACTAAAAAACAAAAAACTTAAAGGGAAAAATACAAAATCATAATATGAAATTAAAAACCTGTTTAACTTTAAAGCTCAAATGGTTTTTATATTTCAACTTTGAACTTTCAACTTTTTTTTATCCATCTAAACCGAAAGACCTCACGAATCCTCTCGCTAAATCGTATCCCCAAACGCTGCGTGCTGGATTTGAACTCCATTCGATTCAAATCCTTTGTAGTGGGCTTGGCCGGGGACCTGCCGAATACTGTCAACAAGCCGCCCGCAAGCAAGCTGAGAAATGAATTTATCTTGGTTCGCACACGCATACTTGTTAAATACCATCACTATTCACTAACTAATTCCTGTTGCGCAAAAGCAAAAACCTACAATGTCACCCCTGCGAAAGCAGGGGTCCAGAGCGAAAAAGCTGGATTCCCGCTTCCGCGGGAATGACAAATACTGTTTCCGCAACAGTAACTAACTACTATCTTTGCACGGCCAATTTCAGGCCGGCTAACAGCTCTTGGCCGGTTCTGCTTATCGGTTCGGATTTGCCGAACAACTGATGTCTGTCCAGAATTTCCGGCTTGTAATCATAGTATCTTTGCACCGCCTCGATGCCGCCTTCGGCGGCGCCGCTGGTTTTGTATTGGCCGTCTAAAAGCCATAAGCTGACCTCGTCATCGTACTCGGCTGGATAAATAAAAACCACCGCGAATTTATCATTACTGTATTTAGCCAGATGCACCTTGGCTCGGCAGGGGGGTGCTGTCCCAACAGCTAAACCAACAAGCTTTTTGAAATCTCCTCTGGCGGTTTCCAGAGCACTCGAATAAAAGAACATCCCTGCCTCAAGCTGAAATGTTTGGGCTGGTACGCCTTTTATTTCGAGCTTACCATTGGGGTAGGCTCTGTGTATTTTATAGACTTTGCCCTGCTTGTATTTTTCACTTTCGAGAAGCTCAGCTACTTCTTCGGCGGTAAAGCCGACACCGGCGTGGTCGCCGAAGTCGAAGATGTACAGGCCGACGTATCTTTCCGATTTTTGCAATTCCGGTAACTTCATAATTCCATATTATAACCACAGTGCGCATAGGTTGCACGGATTTTTTGAACGCAGAAAGAAATCAATCCTGCTTTCGGCACTTGTCTTTTCGGCCAAGTCAATATAGGGAATCTGTCTGGCGGATAATAGAAACTGTGGCATATTCGGTAAAATATACTTCAATATTTCATTTTTTTATATTTTAAGCTTCCCAAGAGCCATGTTTTGTCCTATACTGCCCATAAATTCAGTTCCGTATTTGGGAATTTCAGGAATATTAGCTGGTAGAAAAGGATAATCTTTGTTAAAGTGCTTATTGAGAGTGTTAGTTGAAGAATATATGGCTGTAGCAATGCGGTGAGCAATGATAGCCGGAATGCTGGAATGAA
>JAUWBX010000072.1 GCA_030609625.1 Phycisphaerae bacterium | reverse complement strand
GTCTTTCTTGCTACCGACTTTGGCGGCAGTATTAGGCGTAATAGTGAACTTCTTGTCCAATTCGCTGATTTGGCTCGTAGAACTCATCGCCCATCTGGATATTTCACAAATACTGATAGGGCAGGTACCGCTTACACTAATAATTTTATATTACTGCCTTGTTCTTTTTGCCGGTTTTGTTTATTTCAAGCGTCCTCTAATAAAAAAAGTAATCTGTACAGCGATGCTTTTAGCAATAATCGTCTTCCTGGGCACTACGAAATGGCAAAGGACACATCGGGACAATTTAGTCATCACCTGTCTTAACGTTGGCCACGGCCAGGCAATATTCGCTCAGCTTCCGGGCAAAGCAAACGTTTTGTTCGATGCTGGCTCGCTGCACAAAAGCGACGTCGGCAGACGAGTTGTCGCACCGTTTATGGATTGGGCCGGAGTCAATAAAATCGACGCCATTATCATAAGCCACGATGATATAGACCATATCAACGGAATACCTGAAATTGCTGAACATTGCGAGGTCGGTGGCGTCTATGCCAATACCGCTTTTTTTGATAAGGCGGACCAATGGGGCACAGCAAGATTTCTCAATGACTGCCTGAGCGAAAAGGGCAGTGAAAAGGAAAACGAAAAGGACAGCGAAAAGGACAGCGAAAAAGACAGCGAAAAAGACAGCAAAATAAAATGCCTGGACGGAGATTTGAATTTGAGCAGCAGTGCTAATATAAAAATGCTCTGGCCCAGTGAAGAGGTATGTAAAAATGAGGATTTGAGTGACAACGACAAGTCATTAGTTTCATTGCTCGATTTTGCCGGCACCAAGGTACTTCTATGCTCCGACATCGAAAAATTCGCACAAAGAGAGCTGCTACGTCTGTATCCTGACCTAAAAGCCGACATTGTCGTTGTCCCTCATCACGGCTCGGTCAATACGTTAGAGGATGATTTTTTGGAAAAGCTCGATGCGGATATTTTGATATGCAGTTGCGGCCGAAGCCAATACGAAAGACAGCAACAGATGATTAAAGAAAAAGGCAACACTAAGTTGTTCTACACGCCTAAAGATGGAACCATCACCATTCGTATCAACAAGGATAGCACAATAGAAGCTGATGTTTTTGTAGAATAACTAACATTATAGTAGCCTTCGATTAACTATAAAAACTTACAAATAGCCGTTAGAACGTAGATATGACTCCACGGCTGAAATAAATGCTTTAGCATCGTTTAAGGTTTCCTGGGCAACTTCTTTGTCTATTTCGATTAATTCGCCGTAATCGTGTGTTTGACGAAGGTCAAATGCTAACCTTAAAGCCCGAGAAAGATCTCGTGGAAGAAAGCCTGTCTTTACGAATTCTCTATCAAATAGGCCAATTACGCCGCTATGTTTGGATGTACCAAGTTTCTTTGTCGCCAGTAAAGCCAGTACAGAATAAAACATCGCATAATATGCACGGTTTATCGTACCCCTATATGCGGACTGATTAAATAGAATTTCTGCTTCATGGAATGTTTCATTAGCCTGCTGTATCCTATATTTTAACAATGCTGCAAGCTGGTCTTTGCTCATAAACGAATACCTTCATTATCAATTTTTTTCAGTATCGGATTTGCTGCTAAAGGACCAACTTTTAGCTGTTCGCGGGTGGCCACAAAGGTCGATATGACGCGGTCCATTTCAAACCCCACTTCCCACGCAATCTCCGAAATGCGTCGGCGTTGTTCTAACGTAAGTTCCTCTACTACAATAAATATATCCAAATCGGATTCTGGTAGAGCATCACCCTTTACTCGTGAGCCATAGACTCTAAAGTCTAACACAGAAATGGAAACAGATAATCGGCCCTTGAATTCTTTTGCAATTATTAGGTCTTCTTCTGTTAGCATTTCACTATCGCTTGAGCGAGGATTGAGTAACGCAACGTCACCTCATATGCACCACGATTTCGACTCTTCGGTTTCTTGCTTTGCCACTGGCGGTTGAATTGGAAGCGATAGGCTGGCTTTGTCCACAGCCTACCGCTTGAATCTTTTCTTCAGGGATACCACGTTTGACTAAGTATCTAAGCACCGAAAGAGCACGTTGAGCGGAAAGCTCCCAGTTGTCCTTCCATTTTGATTTTTTGATGGGGTCCGTGTCGGTATGGCCTACAACATCTATTTGTCTGCCGGAATATTTATCCCGCAATACCGAGTGAATATGGTCAAGCTCGACACTGGTTGCTTTTTTAACGTGGCCTTTCCCGAATCGAACAATATCGCATTCGGCAGCGTTACTGTAATCGTTCCTTTGGATGGGTCGAAGGCAACATCATAGCCCGTTCCGAAACCGGTTGCGTCGGCTGGTGTTTTAGCACGTTCTTCAATTTGTCTTTGGAGCTCTTCGATTGTCATCTGGTCTTGCGAAATCCGGTCGGCAAGCTGACCCTTTTCAGCGCTTGCGCCTTCGAGCAGACCTTTTAAATTTTCGTTCTCCACTTCCAGAAGTTTATATTTTTCCTCCCAGTTAATACAGCCGGGCAAAAGAGCAAATAATACAAGACAAATTAGCAGAGCGATTGTTTTTTTGTTGGTAATCCGCATTTGATATCTCCTTATAACGTTGAATTTAGGTCTTCCGTTTCAGCGATAAAACACAAAACTCAGATAATCGCGAATCCAATCATGTAGAATCATAACAACAAATATACCCAAAGACAAGAACGGACCATAAGGAATTTGTCGAATTTTTTTAAAAAACATCTGAAAGCCCGCCCAGGCCAGGCCAAAGAATGGCGCCACAAAGAATGCCACCACGACGTAAAGCGGCCCTATTACCGCCCCAGCAGCGCCCATTAGATGCACATCACCGAGGCCCATTGCCTCTTTTCCAAAGCCCAACGTGCCAAAGATACGGATGCCCCAGACAATACCGCAGCCCACAAAGTAACCCCACAGACTGCCCAGAAGTCCCGCAACGACAGGATGTTGCGAAAAATTCTCCCACCAGGCCCCTACTGGTGTAACTTCTCTGACAATCCAGAGCAACGCCATCGAGCAGACGATTATCGGCAGCAAGAAAACGATTTCTCTGCACACCTCCAAACGATGATTGACGCCGTTAGAAGTCCAATCCGGCCCCGCTGATTCTTCTTCATTATTGGGTATGGCGATTTCCTCTTTGCTGTTTTTTTGCTCAATCCCCTTTTCATCCTCGCTAATCTCTGATTCGTAGCTTCTTTTAACCAGACCGCTCACCAGCAGCACCCAGGATATAACCAGCCCTGCCGTTGCCCCGACGGCCAACGCACCCGTATTAGCTGAGGCACTCGGCAAAAGCGAATACGCACGAATCAGGGCAGGGTCAATTATATAAACACCGACCGCCGAACCAATAAACCCCGCTGCTGTAACCAACCAGCAAATAGATAGTGGAATGACCCAGTGCTCCAGGTCAATCGCTGAAGCCGCGACAAAAGCCCCTAACATAATGATGTGGAGTAGATAAATAAACCAGCCGCCGCCGGCATCTAACTTGATGCCGTCTCGCAGATTGACCTGAAAATACAAAATGAAAAGGCCTAAGAAAACCAGGCCGGTCAGCAGCTCGATAATAAAATAACGCGGCGAAATCGACGCTTTACAATAACGACACTTCCGACCCAAAAGCAGCCACGAAACAAGCGGTATATTGTCGTAAAAACGAATGTGCTTACCACAGGCCGGACAAGCTGAAGGCGGTGTTATCAAAGACTTATCACGAGGTAAGCGATAGATGACAACGTTCAGAAAGCTGCCTATACAACAGCCGAACGAAAAGATAAAAACAAACCATATCCAATCCGGTACCGCCACAATGCCTCTGCAAATTTAAGTTATTTCAAGCCTAAAAATTTTCTGATATGCCTTGCTAAGTGGTTATCAATCTCGATGTGTCTCGGAACGGGCTGTTTCCGGCCAGTAGATGGGTTTATGTAGATGTCGTGCCTTGCTCCAGCTCTTAATAAAACACAGCCATCTTTTGTGAGCTGGCGGATGAATTTCTTTCGCTTCATATTGCAATTTCTTTCATCTTGTGTTCTTCAGGCACCTCATCCATAGCCATCAATAGATACGCATCCTTAATATTCTCCTCTAATTCCCCCAGAGTTTCTCCCTGGGTCATAATTTCTGGATGCTCAAGAAGCTTTCCCAGCCAATATTTCTCACCCTTCCAGTAAATCATGGTCATTTTTGCTTTCATAGCCGTTGCTCCCGTTATTCTGATGGTTTAACTTATGACAATATTATAACACACGGCCCTACTATTTCAATCAGTGTTTATTCACATCTAACAAAGAACCGTTTTTAGCCAACCAATCTCTAATAATCCACTTTACTTTTGCCTTTCTTGTTAACTGCAGCAGCGACTTTCACAGGTAAGCCGAATAAGCGTATAAAACCTGTTGCGTCGGTTGGGTCATATTCGGCGCCCATCTTAAAGCTCGCTAAGTCTGTTTTGTACAAACTGTTTGGGCTTTTTATGCCGGCTGGAGTGCAGCGCCCTTTGAACAGTTTCACTTTAACTTCGCCGGTAACATTCCGCTGCGTAACATCGACAAACGCATCAAGCGCCTCACGAAGCTGACAAAACCACAGGCCGTAATAAACCAGCTCAGCATATTTCAGGGCGAGCTGCTGCTTGTAGTGCATAGTTTCCCTGTCAAGTGTCAGACTCTCCAAAGCATTGTGAGCCGTAACGAGAATCGTTCCACCAGGCGTCTCATACACGCCCCGCGACTTTATACCGACCAGCCGATTCTCGACAAGGTCCACCTGCCCGATGCCGTGTTTTCCGCCGAGCTTATTCAATGCTTCTATCAACCTCACGCTGCTTGTTAACTTGCCGTTAAGCTTTATTGGGACTCCTTCAAAAAAACCTATCGTTACATAGTCCGGCTTATCAGGCGTTTTCGATATTGGCCGGGAGATAACGAACACTTCGTCCTTTGGCTCATTGGCAGGGTCTTCGAGGTCTGCCCCTTCGTGGCTGATGTGCCAGAGGTTCCGGTCACGCGAGTAGATTTTTTTCTTTGTCTGCTCGATGGGAATTTTGTGTTTTTTGGCGTAATCAACCGCCGCTTCACGAGAAGTTAGTTTAAATTTAGGGTCTTTCCACGGCGCGACGATTTTCAACGAAGGGTCCAGTGCCATATAGCTTACTTCGAACCGCACCTGGTCGTTGCCCTTGCCTGTTGCACCGTGCGCTACCGCTGTCGCACCTTCAGCGTGTGCGACCTCGACCTGATGCCTGGCGATTAAAGGCCGGGCAACACTCGTCCCTAACAGATACCCTTTTTCATAGACCGCACCTGCTTTGAGCATCGGCCATAGATAATCTTGGACAAACTCTTTGCGCAGGTCTTTGATTACACACTTGACCGCCCCGCTCGCTAATGCTTTACGTTTAATGCCGGCCAATTCATCGCCCTGGCCCAGCTCAGCCGCGAACGCTATTACCTCATAGCCGTAGGTCTCCTTAAGCCACGGAAGAATCACACTCGTATCCAAACCCCCGCTATATGCCAGTACTACTTTTTCAGCTTTTTTGCTTTTGCTCTTAGCCATCCAGTTTATCCTTAACCAGGTCGAAGTAAAAAAAACTATATTATTTTGCAGCAGAACGAATTTGACTGTTTTTTATTGTTCCAGTTTTGGAAGCAGTATGTTACTAAATTGTCTTGATATTCCAATCACCTCATTCATCTCTGCAGAAGTGACTGGATACCAATCACCAGGGTATCTTGTCTCAACCCCATGAACGGTCAGTTTATCTGATGAGTCAGACAATCGCGAAAGTTCGGGCACGAATGGCTCAGCCAGTTGAATCAATCTTCGCAAATCGTGGGTTTTAGGTGCTTCTATATCATGGTAGGTAAGAAAGGCTTTAAGCAGTTTTTCAACAAATTGCTGGCAATGAAAACAAACTGCATCAGCCGGGCATTGCTCACTTGTTAAAAGGATATCCACAGCCGTCCAGTCATTTTGCGCTTTGTCTTTCCATTGTCGCACGAGTTCACGGGTATCATCGTTCATAGAGAATTCTCCCGTATTTATCAGCGAAATAAACGATATGATTGACCACCGACCGCCAGCGGTTGTATTCCTCTGGAGTTTTTACAATAATATCAAACGAAGCAGGAACATCCGCTATTAGGCGCCTGACGGCACAATAACGTTGACGTGGGGCAAGATCGGTTTTAGCAACCACCAGCAGGTCAATATCCGAATCCTTTGTGACCGTGCCTTGCGCATAAGAACCAAATAGTATGACCCGTTCGGCGCCAAATTCCAGCCCAATCCGCCGGCTAAACTCTTTTATTCTATCCATCGCCACCATTACAAAACACTTTCACTATCATAAAATATCGCTTCTGCTTGTCATTGCGAGCAAGACCAGCCTTCAGCACTGAGCGGAGCCGAAAGGGAAACAATCTCAATATTTTATTATCCCCACCGCTTTTAATATACCAGTAATCACCACCCCAGAGCAACAATTAAATTAGAGAATGTCAATTGTGTTTTTTGTAGCCGAGTTTATCACAAACCGTTTTTCGCATAAGTTCAGCGTTGCCGTTGGTGTTGGTAAAGAGTTTGAATTGAGCTAAGCCCTGGTTGACGAACATTGAAATACCGTCTATTGTTTTCGCCCTCTTCTTTTTTGCTTCTTCTAACAGTAAGGTCTTGGCAGGGTTATAAACGGTATCGAAAACGGCCATACCTTTTTTCAGGTATTCTTGAGGTATAGGCGTTGCGTCAACGTTTGGGTGCATCCCGATACTCGTGCAGTTTATTAGCAATTTTGCATCGATGTTCTTTAAATCGTCCAAGGGCGCAAAATCACAATTAAACTCGCCTGCAAGTTTCTCGCCCCTTGTAACAGTGCGATTGTAAATCCTGATTTTGGCGCCGGCGTCACTCAGACCTGCCACTATCGCCCTTGCCACGCCGCCTGCACCGATAACCGCTACCGACAACCCATTCAAGTCAGCTCTGCTAATACCCAGCGTCGAAGTAATCGCATCTAATGCAGCGGAATAATCGGTGTTGTAAGCGCTGAGTTTACCATCTGCGCTGATAATCAATGTATTAACGGCCCCGATTTTTTCAGCCAACGGCTCAACAAAACCTTGATTTGCTCGGGCAAAATTGAGCGCATTTTGTTTATGCGGGATTGTTACGCTAAAGCCGCCAAAGTTCAGCCATTTTCTAAAAAGCGCATTATGCAGGAACGAATCAAATTCCTGCTGCCCACCTTCAACCAATAGCGGCAGATATATTTTGTTCATGCGCTTCTCGGCAAAGCAGGCATTATGAATCGCAGGACTCAGCGAATGAGCTACCGGCTCGGCAATCACGCCGAAAAGCTCGGTATCGGATTTTATGTAGTCATAGCGGTACAATTTCTTAAATTGTTCGATAGTCAACTGGCCCGGCGCTGTTGCGCTTTGGTCGTCGATACTTGCGAAAGTTACAAAGCTGTTCAGCTTTTTCGCTATGATTCTGCTGATAAGCCCGGCCTCGCCCATACAGAAAACAATTCGTTCACCGCTGCTTTGATGCAGCAAATCGAAGGCCTCAAAACAATCATTGATATGATTTGCGGCATAGACAAGCTTGGGTATCGCGGCTGGATACACAGTTAAAATATGGCGGTAGAGCCCTTCGATATTATCGAATTTTGTCTCGAAGTTGTGAGCGGACAGAATCAATCGCCCC
>JAUWBX010000218.1 GCA_030609625.1 Phycisphaerae bacterium | reverse complement strand
ACACGTCGCGATTTTCTTAAAGCAATGGGATTATGCGCATCAGGCTTTACTGTTTCAGGGTGCGCTACTTCTGTAAGACAAACAGCAGGTAGAGCATTCGACGACAAACCTAATATCCTTTGGATTACGTGCGAGGACATCAGTCCTTACTTAGGCTGCTATGGTGACAGTTACGCGAAAACGCCGAATCTGGACAAGTTAGCCAGGGAAAGCGTGGTATATACGAAGGCATTTGCGACCGCTCCGGTATGTGCGCCGTCGCGTTCATGTTTGGTAACAGGAGTGTATGCAACTTCTACGGGGACCCAACATTTGCGTTCCAACATAATATTGCCCGAACGAATCAAGTGTTTTCCGGAATATCTTCGGTCGGCCGGGTACTACTGTTCCAACAATTACAAAAAGGATTATAACTTCAAGGATGTAAATGTCTGGGACGAGTCGAGCCAAACGGCCCATTGGCGAAGGCGTAAATCCGGTCAGCCGTTTTTTAGTGTGTTTAATTTCACCTCTACACACCAGGGGCAGATTAACGGTTCCGATGAGGAGTTCTTTGACAAGTACACCTCGAAGCTTAAACCCGAAGAACGTCATGACGGCAGCCGAATTCCTCTTCCGCCGTACTATCCTGATACCCCGTTTGTGCGGAAAATCTGGGCTCGTTATTACAACCTGATTACCTTTATGGACAAGCAGGTCGGTGATTTGCTCAGCCAGCTTGAAGCCGACGGTTTAGCTGATAATACGATAGTGTTCTTTTTTTCAGACCACGGCATGGGCATTCCCCGATTCAAAAGAACACTTTACGATTCCGGTCTTCATGTCCCGTTAATTGTTCGATTTGGCCGACGTTATCGAAATTTCTCGCCGCTCAAAGCAGGCAGGAGAACCGACAGATTAGTTAGCTTTGTCGATTTTGCTCCTTCCGTGTTAGGCTTGGCTGGATTGCCAATCCCCGGTTATATGCAGGGCCGGGCGTTCCTTGGCGCCTGGGCGGGGCAGCCGCGAGAATATATCTTTGGTGCATCTAGCCGGGTTGATGAGGCATACGAGATGTCACGCAGCGTGCGTGATAAACGCTTCAAGTACATTCGCAATTATATGCCGCATTTGCCGTATATACAGCCGAGCGAATATCCGGACAGGGCTGAGATTATGCAGGAACTGCGCAGAGCAGTGGCAGAAGAAAAGCTGTCAAGTGTACAAAAATTACACTGGGCACCAACCAAGCCGATTGAGGAGCTTTACGATACGTTAGCTGACCCACATGAAGTAAATAATCTGGCTGATTCGTCTTCACTTCGAAAGATTCTTGGGAGACTGCGTAGGGTACACCATCAATGGATGGTCGAGACGCATGATACAGGATTGTTGTCGGAAGCTGAAATGCATATTCGCGCTGAAGGTTCGACGCCTTATGAGATGGCACGACAAATTAGTAAATATCCCCAACGGAGTATCCTCGCTGCGGCCGATTTGGTTGGAAGAGGACCGAATAATATTCCGAGGCTAATCAGGTTATTAAATGATTCTGATAGTGCGGTTCGCTATTGGGCCATCGTAGCTTTAAGTGTCCTCGGTTATGGTGCGCCGCCTGTCGTCGAGGCACTGACCGAATTGCTGGAAGATTCGAGTCCGAACGTTCGGTTTGCGGCAGCCGGGGCATTATGCAAATTGGGTTTGTGTGAGGATGCTTTGTTAGTGCTGGCTGAAGGCCTGGAAGATGCGCGGGAAGAAACAGTCCTGTATGCCGCTCGTGAGATACAGAGTATTGGGAATAAAGCCCGCCCAATTGTCCGGCAAATAAAAGACGCCCAGGGACGATACAAAAATCCGGACGGGACATACAAAAATAACAATCACGCAATGTTTATCGACTGGGCCCTAAAATATGCCCTGGAAAATTGTCGAGAATAATTAATTCGGATACTTTATTGAACTGAACGGTTTAGAGTTGTCATGCTGAGTGAAGCGAAGCATCCGGCCTACGAACGAGAATAATGTACATTTGCGTAGGAAGAGATTCTTCACTTCGTTCAGAATGACAGTTATTGAACAGATTCCTCGACTGCGCTCGGAATGACGAATTGGGTTATGTAGTTAAATGAGTAATATTATGAGCAACACGCTTGTAAACGAAGAAAAAGGCAGCATTGTTTATGTAATGCTCGTATGTATGGTGGCTGCGTTGGGCGGGCTTTTGTTCGGCTATGATACAGGGGTAATTAACGGGGCGATAGGACCTCTGAAAGCACACTTTGCCCTTGATGCAAACTGGGCCGGCTGGGCAACAGGTTGTGCGCTGGTTGGATGTGCCATCGGGGCGGGTATTGCAGGGGTGCTCAGCGACTGGCTTGGTAGGAAAAAGGTGCTTATTTTTTCTGCGGTTTTGTTCTTAATCTCGGCGGTGGGAACCGCCCTGCCGAAAAATATTACCATTTTCATTATTTACCGGATAATCGGCGGTCTGGGTGTGGGGGCGGCGGCGATGTCCTCGCCGATGTATATTGCGGAGATATCGCCGGCGAGGATTCGCGGGCGAATGGTCTCGGTCAATCAGTTTGCAATTGTATCCGGTTTTCTGGTAGTCTATTTTGTGAATTATTTTATCGCTCTGCAGGGCGATGCGATATGGAATGAGCAGTCCGGCTGGCGGTGGATGTTCGGCTCGGAGGCGCTGCCGGCTTTACTGTTATTAGTGCTGCTGTTTTTCGTGCCGGAGAGTCCCCGCTGGCTGACCAAACAAAACCGCAGTAACGAGGCGCTGGAGATTCTTACGCGTGTTAATGGAGCTGTATATGCCAAAACCGAACTGTTGGAAATCAAGGATGCGCTCGCCCACGAGAGCGGGTCGCTGAAACAGTTGTTTCAGCCGGGTATGAAGATTGTGCTTGTCATCGGCATTGTATTAGCTGTTTTGCAGCAGGTTACGGGTATCAACGTCTTCCTTTATTTCGGGACCGAAATTTTCAAGAAGATGGGGTCCGATACCAATGCCGCTCTTCTTCAAACGGTAATTGTAGGCACGGTAAACCTGGCCTTTACTATTATTGCAATCTGGTTGGTGGATAGGTTGGGGCGAAAGCCCTTGATGATAATCGGCTCGGCTGGGATGGGACTTTCACTGTTGGGGATGGGCTTAATGGCATATGTCCAAAAAACAGATTTGTGGGTTCTGTTATTTATACTGGGTTATATCGCCTGCTTTGCCCTTTCGGTGGGGCCTGTAACCTGGGTGATTCTGTCGGAGATATTTCCGACCCGGATTCGCGGCCGAGCAATGGCCATTGCCACGGTATGTCTGTGGGTGGCAAATTACCTTGTTTCCCAAACGTTTCCCATGATGGAGGAAAATAACTGGCTGCTCGAAAAGTTTCATCACGCTTTCCCGTTCTGGTTGTACGGCATTTTCTGCGCTGTTCTGGTCACTTTCGTCTGGCGGTTCGTGCCGGAGACCAAGGGTAAAACGCTGGAAGAGATAGAAAAATACTGGATAGGTGTGAAATGAGTTTTCCCAAACGAATGACTATTCAAAGCCATACAATAACTGTTGTTCCGCGGTACGCCGAAACAGACAAGGCCGGAATGGTTCACCACAGCGTCTATCCGGTTTGGTTTGAAATGGGTCGCACGGAACTTTTGCGGGCTAACGGGCTGGCATACAAAGACCTCGAACAATCAGGAGTGTTGTTTGTCGTAGCCGAGTTGTTTATAAAATATCGCCGGCCTGCAATGTATGACGAGAAGCTGCAATTGGAAACACATTGCTCAGCGGTTACAGCCGGTAAGGTTAAGCATAGCTATAAACTTACGCGCTGCTGTGATGGGACAATCTTAGCTGAGGGTTCGAGCGTGCTGGCCTGCGTCAGCGCCGAGGGCAAGGTTCGCCGAATACCTGAGTTTATGTATCCAGAAGCCGTTTAGAAATTCTACAGAGGGTGAAACCGCACAAAAAGCGAAAATTTTGGTAGTGTCCTAATTTGTTTTTTGATGGATTATTTGAATAATTCTGAATGTGAACCCACTCGTACCAGAATAAGCTCTTGTTCTTTTTTATTGATTTGATATATTAAAATCCAATCAGATTGTATATGGCAATCTCGATATCTTCCCAACCTTCCGGCGAGCTTATGGTCTTTGTTTTGTGGGGGTAGTTTTTCGCCTTTGGATAGTTTTGTGACAATTGCTTTTAACTCTTGAATATCTTTGCCTTGCCTAACGAGTTTTTTACAATCTTTCTTAAATTGTCCAGTACGAACAATTTTTTTCAACTATCCAACTCCTGAAATAGTTCGTCCACAGTGGAAACTTCATGTGTATCTTCACCTGCCTCTAATTTTTCTATTGTTGTAAGGGTTACATCGTTAGGTATTTTAATCTCAAAAGGAATACCCTTATGAAGAACAATTTGCCTGAGAAACATAGATATCGCTTCAGACATAGGAATGTTCAAAATTTTCAATATTCTTTGAGCTTTTGTTTTTGTTTTCTCATCTATTCGCGTATGGATGGTGGCCGATTTACTCATTTCCTTTCTCCTCACTGCTCGTCCTTTGTGTTGTCATTGTTTATACATATAATATACGATTATCTATCGACTAAATCAAGAAACAAATTCAATATTGTTAATTTTACTTTTGATAATTTAAGTAGGCTTACACAAGTCCTTGTATAATAATTGCTTAAGTAGATACATAAAAATTTACAAATTTTCTTAAAAAAGCCTTGAATTAAATGGCAACAAATGGCACTTTTTAATTGTGTTGTTAATATTGAAAGGTTTAGACCATTAGCAACTGTGGTTACAGAGGTTCTCGATAAAAGAAAAGCCACAGGACAGGAGGCAGCAGCGCTTGACGAAATATACAAAGAATTGTTAGCGGGCAGTTTTCAATTGACAATCATCGCTTGACAATTGACAATTCGTTTATGTCTTCAGAAAAAAAAGAGAACTGTGGTCTTTTTGGCATTTTCGGTGACGCCGAAGCTGTTAATAAAACCTATTTCGGCTTACACAGCCTTCAGCTCCGCGGCCAGGAATCGGCGGGAATTGCCTCCAGTGACGGTGAATTAATCCAGTGCTATACAGGTACGGGCATGGTCAGAAGGGTTTTCCGCGCC
>JAUWBX010000354.1 GCA_030609625.1 Phycisphaerae bacterium | reverse complement strand
ATAGAGGATGGGGAAAATGGCTTTTTGGTTGCCCCAAAAGATACGGAAGGATTCGCAGACAGAATTATTTATTTACTTAAGAACCCTGATGATGGTAAAGCTATCGGCCAGAAGGCTAAAGAAACCGTAAGGCAAAAATTCCTGATAACACGGTTGCTTTCAGACTACCTGTATATGTTAAATTCTATAATAAAATAATCGTGCAACCAAGGTATTTACGCTTTTGGTGTTTGTGTGATTTGTTTTGTCAGCTCCCCCAATAGGGTGTGCATTTGGGGGTCGGATTTTTCGGCCTGGCTTATCTTGCTGCAGGCATGCATAACAGTAGTGTGGTCTCGTCCTCCCAAATGACCGCCAATTTCTTCGAGGCTGTGTTTGGTTAAATTTCTGGCTAAGTACATACAAATCTGACGAGGCTCAGTAATGCTCTGGCTGCGTTTTTTGCTCTGCAAATCAGCAAGGCGAACGTCAAAATGGCTGGTTACCACCTCGATAATATCCGTGATACTTATATGTCTGGCTGCCGCTTTGATCTGGCCTTCCAGAGCTATCTGAGCTAATTCGAGGTCGATTACTTTGTCGGTCGTAGTCGCTACGGCATAAATGGTTGTCAAAGCGCCTTCCAATTCCCTGATGTTCGCGTGCAACTTGCGGGCGATGTATTCTGCTATTTCATCGCAAATATTAAGACCCCGAAGATGTGCCTTCTTTTGCACGATTGTAACTCTCGTCTCATAGCTCGGAGGGTCGATTCTTGTAACCAGCCCCCAGTTGAATCTGCTGATAAGGCGTTCTTCGAGTGAAGGAATCTTGCCGGGCGGGCTGTCGGCGCTGAGGATGATTTGTTTGCCGTTGTTGTAAAGGGCATTAAAGGTATGGAAAAATTCCTCCTGGCTGTGCTCGCGTTCGCGCAGGAACTGAACATCATCAATTACCAGCATATCGACAGTGCGAAACTGGCTTTGAAAGCCGGACAAATTCCCTTCCTCGATTGCCCTGATAAATCTGTTGACGAAACTTTCACAGCTTAAGTATTGAATTACGGCACCATTAGATTTTCGCTGGGCCTCGAAACAGACAGCGTGCAAAAGATGGGTTTTTCCCAGGCCGGAATTGCCGTAAATAAAAAGAGGATTGTAGGTATTTCCAGGCGATTGACTTACCGCGACACAGCTTGCATGAGCAAGTCGGTTGCTCGGCCCTACGACAAAATTATCAAAGGTATAGTCAGGGTGAAGTTTAAGGGGTGCGATTTTGACTTCGGCGAATTCAGTCGAGCCGTGCTTCTTTTGCAAAATGGGGTCATCAAAACCGGACTCGAAGCGTCGAGAGCTGCTGTCGGGTTTTTCGTGAGCGTCAACGCTGAAATCTACGGTGATAAGATGACCTGTTATCTGCTGAGCGGCCCGGGTGAAACTACTTTTGCAATTGTCCTGCAAGAACTGAACGGTTGCTTCATCGGGACAACCTATCCCGAGCGAGCCGCCATTCAGACGCAAAACCGTTAAACTGTCGAACCATTTGCGGGCATTGGCCGGGTCAAGCGTTTTTGTACGGTCGATTATATCAGTGAAAATATCTTCAACTTCGCGAACTGCCACGTCACCATCCTTTGTGAATCGATGCTCCGTGTGAAAAACAACCGTATATCAAAACGTCCCTGTTAAAAGTTTCTAATCTTGTCCCGCACCAATCAGGCAGAAGCCTAGCTCACTTGGTTAGGGGTAAAAACGACAATAGAAAATCTAACCGGTATAGCTCAGTTTGTCAAAGAAAAATGTCAGGCTGGCAACAAAAAATAAAAAATTGCAAACTTTTTCCAAACGGACTATTGAGAATCTGGAAAATTAAATCTTGGCCGGACTTGAAATTCTCACAAATCCCGATACTATCAGGGCTGTGTCAATTCTGTTAGAAGTAATAGAGTTATGCAAAATTGAGGTTAGGCATATATGGGAATCTTCACCAAAACGGCAGGATATTTCAAGGACCGATTAGGCAAAACGCGTGATAAAATCAGCAGCTCACTTTCCTCGGTACTGAGTCTGGGCAGAAATATCGATGAAAGCCTGCTCAATGAGCTGGAAGAAACGCTGATAAGCGACGATATCGGGGTTGAAACGACGGAAATGCTCGTATCAGAGCTGCGTGAAGCTTATCGCAGCAGGCAAATCGCAAAGACCGACGATATCGTACCGTTTCTCAAAGAGCACATTAAAAGCTATTGGCCGGACCGCGACAGACAACTACACCTGGCCCGGTCCGGCCCGACTGTTATCCTGGTCGCCGGTGTCAACGGCACGGGCAAAACCACAAGCATCGCCAAACTCGGGTATATACTGAGCCAAAACAACAAAAAGGTCATTGTCGCCGCGTGCGATACGTTCCGCGCCGCTGCCGTGGAGCAGTTGACCATCTGGGCCGAACGCATCGGCGTTCAAATCGTAAAGCACCAAGCCGGCGGCGACCCAGCGGCGGTTGCCTTCGATGCCTGCGAAGCCGCTCTGGCAAGAGATACAGATATCCTGATTCTCGACACAGCCGGGCGATTGCACACAAAAAAAGACCTGATGAAGCAACTGACAAAAATTCGTGACGTGGTTGCCCGAAAAATCCCCGGAGCACCGAACGAAGTGCTGCTGGTTCTCGATGCCACTACCGGCCAAAACGCAATTGTTCAAGCAAAGATGTTCACCGAGGCGATTAACGTTACAGGAATATTCTTAGCCAAGCTTGACGGCACCGCACGGGGCGGAATCGTTATCGCCATAAAAGACCAGCTCGATATACCCGTAAAATTCGTCGGCTTAGGTGAAAAACCGGAAGACATCGCAGAGTTCGACCCTAACACGTTTGTAGAAGCGTTGTTTGATTAAGCGGACAAGAAAATCTCTTTTTCAGGCCACTTAATTAAATAAATATAGGATAATATATGAAAGTCATGTTAAGCAATTTGAAGATGCGCAGTTCGTCTCGGGCGAGGCAGTAGCGGGACAATTTACCTGTATCAAGGAGCTAAGATGTCAAAAACACACTATTTCAGTTTGCGACCAAGTGAGACCGCAATCTTTCAGGCGGCCGCCAACATATTCGCAAGCTACATTGCGGCAGGCCAGGTAACCGACGAAAATCAAGCAGAAATGATGGAGAAAGCGATTGCCGCTTCTATTTCCATGGCTCACCACGTCGATGAAGTAGTTGTAAGTGACAAAGAGATATCCAGTGGAACAGACAAGCCGGTGTTTGGTAAAGACGTCCAGAGAAAAAGCTGACATACTCGCTTTCATTCTTCGTACAGGATGAGAGAGACTGGGTAGAGAAGACCGCAGAGGCCGAAGTACAGTTCCGCACGGCATGTAAAGAGGTTCTCGCCGACGGAAAAGTAACACCTGATGAAGAACGCCAATTAAAAAGCCTGGCCAAATTTTTCAAGATGTCTAACGAAACTATGAAACAGATACTTAAGGACTGGTAAAGAAATTAGGTTTCGTTTTGGCTCCAGCGAGGACAAGGTTGGCAAGGAAGCCCCGTTAGAGGCCCGAAAGGAAAAGGCTCTAACGGGGCTGACACCGCCGGCCGAAGCCACAGCCAGCCAAAAATGGAAGATAATTTATTTACAAGTCCTAATGATGAGGTAAAGATTTTCCGACAGAGCCATACCAAAAAGCATAGTGGCTGAAAGAACGGTCCGCCTCCGGCGGATTAGTTGTATCGCAGATTATGACCTGTTAGATTCCAGTTCAATCTCTTTTGCACAAAACAAGTCGCCAGGGACGCAAACAGTCATAAATTGCCTCAGTGGTAATTCCCGTCAGGAAGATAAATATT
>JAUWBX010000221.1 GCA_030609625.1 Phycisphaerae bacterium | reverse complement strand
CACTCAAAGGCTATACTTTTATAACGGCAAACAGAAATGAAATTCCAATTCCTGAACCGCGAACACCGGACTTTTTCGGCTATAAAACAGCTTATGAAATTATGAGCGATGCCCTCTGGCGAAGAGCGAGCAGTATAGCGTTTTCCCCGACACCACAAGACTATAAGGTGGCCTATTATGTTGACGGTGCAGCGCTTAAACAGCCAAGTATGGGCAGAGAGCAAATGAAGTATTTCGTTCGCTTCATCAAGCAACTTGCAGATTTGGACGCCAAGGAAAAACGAAAACCACAAAAAGGTACCTTTAAGGTCGCTCAGGGTGAAAGTTATACCGAGTGGGAAGTAACCACGGCCGGGTCAACCGCCGGGGAACAGGTCAGACTCAGACAAATAACACGTGAGGACCTGCCAAGGTTAAACGAAATCGGCTTAATGCCCGAGCAGTACGAACAGTTAAAGAGATTTAACGAGATAAAGCAGGGTGTATTTATCATAAGCGGTCCTTCAAAAAGCGGTATAACAACAACACTTTATGCGTTTCTGCGAAATCATGATGCCTTTATTAACCATATAAACACGCTTGAAAGACAGGCTTCCTATAATCTACCGAATATAACTCAAAACGCGTTTAATCTCAGCGACACAGGTACAACGACATTTGCTAAAAAGCTGCAGGCGTTAGTAAGAATGGGGCCGGATGTTGTTGGTGTTGGTGAGTGCGAGGATGCCGAGACGGCCCAGGTTGCCTGTAAGGCTGTCAAAGACGATAAAATTATATATGTTACTCTCAAAGCCGACAGCGTAATACAGGCATTGGCTAAATGGCTGAAATTTGTCGGCGACAGGAATCTGGCCGCAGGGACCCTTCTGGGCATAAGTAACCAACGGCTGTTTAGAAAACTTTGCGATGAATGCAAACAGGCATACACGCCGGATAAGGAACTTTTGAAAAAGTTTAACGTCAGCGCAGAAAAAACAAAAGTGCTTTACCGCACAGGCAAAGTGCTGTACGACAAGCGAGGCAAAGCCTCGACATGTGAAAATTGCCAGGGAACGGGCTATTTCGGCAGAATGGGCATATTCGAGATTATCACACTGAGCAATGAACTAAGAAAGGCTATAACACAAACGAAATCGCTGCCGGAAATCGGCATGCAATTCAGACGTGCCAAAATGCTTTATTTGCAGGAACAGGCGCTAAGAAGAGTCATCAGTGGAACAGTAGCAATAAATGAAATGATTCGGGTGCTTTCAACATCCAAAACGAAAAAACCAAAATAGTGTCTAAAATTTGAAGTGCCTGAAGTGCCTAAAGTGAACTAAAGTGAGCTAAAGTTAAAAGAATAAATAATGAATGTCGAACAAGGAATATCGAATTTTGAAGTTTGCTATTCATCCTCTATTCTTTTTTCAAACTTTAGGCACTTTACACTTTAGGCACTTTAGCTCACTTAAAAAATGGGAGATATTGTAATGGCCAGTTTAGCCAGCTTATCTGTGGTGTTAATAATTTTGGGATGTGCTGCTTATCAATATTTCAAAGGCACATTTATCAGGGCATTCGCTACGATAATAATTGCTGTTTGTGCAATCGTAGCTGCGTTCGGCTTCTTCGAGGTTTTGGCAAATGTCTTTATCAGCCGCGGTGCTGACAGTCGTTTCCTGTCCCTTGTGCCCTGGGCGCAGACGCTGTGTTTTGCGCTGCTATTCGTTATAGTCTTTGGAGCGTTGCAAACAGGTATGACATTTCTCACTCACCGGTCGATTGATTTAGGGTTTCTGCCTGAGCGTATCGGACGGGTCGTATGCGGAATTTTCTTGGGCCTTTTACTATCGGGTTTTTTGCTTACCGCCATTGGGATGGCACCTTTATCAAACAAGTATCCTTATCAGCGTTTTGACGAGAAACGCAGCAAAGTCCTTCTCAACGCAGACGGCTTTGCGACGGGCCTGTTCAGCATCATAAGCAGGGGCAGCCTCAGCGGCAAAAGAAGTTTTGCCACTATTCATCCCGATTTTCTTGACCAGGTCCACCTGAACCGGCTGATTTCCGGTACGTCAACCCTAACATGCGAAACTCCGGCGATAAGCTTGCCAAAGCAGGCTGTCTGGCCGGCACCCCAAAGCCTCAAGGCCCAGGTGGACGAGATTGTTTCGAGGCTGAATCGTGATGGGAAACTTAAGGACGAGTCAACCGGCAAGTCAATACCTATGCCAGGACCGGGCAGCGATTATCAGCCCACAATAGTGCGGGTCGGAATAAAACGTAGAGCGCTAAGTACGAAATCGAAGATAAACGTCGGCGCATTTATACTTTCTCAATTAAGACTTATCTGTAAACAACAAGGATACGGTGAAGACCCACTGGCCGGTGCGGGAATAAACATTTACCCCATCGGACACCTGAAAGCGGCGGACCAGATACAAGTAAGCACCGAGATAAAAATAGATAGTAAAAACGACTTCGAGGACAACGCCGGGGAGAAATGGATTGACTTTGTTTTTTGTGTTCCGAGGGATTATGTGCCTGTGCTGGTCGAGTTTAAGCAAAACAGCATTGTCGAGATACGGCCCAGTGCAATCGTAACCGCCGACAAGGCGCCGCCACCAGTGCTTTTTACCCAAACATCCAAAGATAACAATGACAGCAAGTGATCTGCGAAGCCCTCATCCAACCCACCGAAATAGTCGAGCACTGGTTCTTAGCTACAGACAACCAATTCGTCCAAATCCAGCTCCATCAGATGCTCAAGATAAGCGTTGAGGTCTTCTTCTGAAAAATTGGCGAGAAATTCCGGCTTGGCACTTCTGTTGATTTCACAAATGTAGTCTATCAACTCCCTTTTACTCATAAGCACTGGTCCTTCAAAAGTGGTAAAAATTCTTATCGACCTACGCAATATCGACAGGGTGCACAATTTTTCTTTAGCCAACCGGGCAACGGCCAGAGTAACGCCCCATAACCCAAACCACCATATAGCCGAACCGTTTTTGCTTCGACTACCATATATAGCCCAAATGAGCAAACCGGCTTTATCGCATGTTGCACTGTCCAATAAAATCAGCTTGGGCGCAGGCCAGTGCGGACTAAAAAAATTTTGCGAATTTTTTATTTTTCTAATTTTCTATTACGAGCCTAACCGCTCAGATAGTCGGATTGCTAATTTCGGCTACGCAGCAACCAAACCTATAACGCCGTTTCTGCCCGCCTTTTGCCTCTGGCGGAACTCAGTAGGCTATCTTTAAGAGCCGGGTCATTTTGTGAGGTCATCCAGGTTTTTAGCCGGCCCTGCATTTTCTTGAGGATAGACCCAGCCTCGGATTTACCGGCAATATTGTTAAGCTCATAAGGGTCCGTTTGCAAATCATATAATTCTTCGGCCGGATGATGCTCAATAATATCGAGCAGTTTGGCAGCTCGAGGGTCGGTTTTGGCTTTTTCGACCCAGGTGTCCCAGACTTGTTTATGACTTTCGGGAATGCCCGGCACTTTTGTAAAATGTGTGGTCCAGGTATTTTCAGGACGAAGATTCAGAATATACTTATAGCGGGAATCCCGAACGCCGCGCTGAGGAAAGACATTCATATTGCCGTCACGTGTATGGCTGGCATAAATACATTCCCGGAAGGTTTTGGTTTTGCCTAATAATACATCTAAAAGACTTTCTCCGTCTAAACCTTCGGGCTGCTGACCTTTTGCGATATCAATAAAGGTCGGTGTAATATCGATAAATGAAATCATAGCATCACAGACTGAACGAGGTTTGATTTTTCCGGGCCAGACAGCGATAAAGGGCACATGAATACCGGTATCATATACAGTCCATTTTGAGCGTGGCCATTCAGAACCCTGGTCTGAAGTATAAATGAAGAGCGTATTATCCTCAAAACCATATTTTTTCAATATGGTTCTTGTTTCTCCAACCCGCTTGTCCATCGTAGTAATATCCTGGTAGTAATTGGCCATAGCTTTTCGACTTAGCTCTGTGTCAACAATATATGGAGGTAATCGTAATTTTGCGGGGTCATAGGTTTTGTTCGGCTCCCAGGTGACATGCGGGCTGTTGTCGGCAAGAATCAGGCACAAAGGCGTGTTAGGCTGCTCCCTGGAATGTTCTGCGAGAAACTCGTCAATGGCCCTGATATTTAAGCCTTCCCTGCGATATTTTCTGGGGTTAGCAGGATTACGCGGTAACCTGGCATCAATGTATTCGAAGCAGAAGACTTTTTTCGGCCTGGCATGAGATTTGTTTGCCAGTACAACCCGATAGCCCAAACGGCCCAGATACCTCGGCAGTGACGTGATATCATCCCGGCAGACAGTGTGATTTCCCATACAGCCATTACGGGCAGGATAAAGTCCTGTCCACAATACCGAACGGGAAGGTGCACATGTCGGTGAGGCGGCGAACATATTTTTAAAGAGCATTCCCTCTTTTGCAAGGTTATCAATATTTGGAGTTTGAATATCTTTGTTCCCGTAGCAACCCAGAAAATCCAGACCGTGGTCGTCGGAAATATACATAATAATATTGGGTTGTCTGTTAGGATTGTTTTTTCTTGCATATAACGAAGCTATCGGCATCATAGCACTTACCGCACCGAGGGCTCCCATCACTGAGCGTTTCAAGAAACTCCGCCGTGAGGCGTCCCCAAGTGGACTGCGTGTTATGTTTTGAGTCATATTATGTTCTCCCTTCGGCTCCAGGCCATCCCCAAGCGTGGCACGGGCATCCTGCCCGTGATTACTATATTATTCACGGCCTTCAAGGCCGTGCCACGTTACGCTTGAGGCTGCCACCCTTACAAGCTATCAAATCAAATTTGACAGAATACTACTTACCCTCGAAACATTGTACCCGGCCGTTTTTCATTGAAAGGTAGAGCCGACCGTTGGCAGCGGCCATACCGTCAAAGACCGGTACAGTTTCGAGTTTGTATTCCGCCAGTTTTTTGCCGTCCGAGGCCGAAACCACATGCAGCAAAGCGCCCTTTTGTCCGTCAAGGGCCGAAGTTTGTTCGCGAAGCTTCCTTGCAATGCCGGCAGCATCAGGATTTTTGAATATCTGTTCTTCGTCGATTATGTCCGGTGGGCCCGCGATGAAGAGGGTTTTATCC